>JAUQWR010000494.1 GCA_030835065.1 Candidatus Kapaibacterium sp. | reverse complement strand
ATTGAGAGTACGTAAATAAATGAGTTGGCATTCATGTTAAAAAAATCGTGCTATCAATAAATAACGATTCAATAGATTATTTTTGAAGAAAAAAGGTATGGCAAAAGAATCTGAAATAATATTTTACCAAGGTGATGATGGAATCGTAAAAATAGAGGTTTTCTACCACGATGAGACTTTTTGGATGACACAAAAGAAGATAAGTGAACTCTTTGGAGTCCAGAGGCCTGCAATAACAAAACATCTTACCAATATTTTTGAGAGTGGTGAATTATCTGAGGAATCAGTTAGTTCCATTTTGGAACATACTGCCAATGACGGGAAAAATTATAAAACTACTTTCTATAATCTTGACGCAATTATTGCAGTTGGATATCGTGTAAACTCCCATAAAGCCACCAAATTTAGGATTTGGGCGACCAAGGTTTTAAATGAGTTTATAACCAAAGGATTCGTGTTGGATGATGAACGATTAAAACAAGGAAAACATTTTGGTAAAGATTATTTTGATGAATTACTTGAGCGGATACGTGAAATTCGAGCAAGTGAAAGAAGATTTTATCAAAAAATCACTGATATTTATGCACTTTCAATTGATTATGACAATTCAGATTTATTAACCAAGGATTTTTTTGCTACAGTTCAAAATAAGCTTCATTGGGCAATTACAGGAAAAACAGCAGCAGAAATTATATATTCGTCAGCTGATGCAACGAAAATATACATGGGATTGACAAATTGGAAACATGGACCAGACGGGAAAATTCTAAAATCAGATGTATCAATTGCTAAGAACTATTTGAACGAACAACATATCAAAGAGCTTAATAGGATTGTTTCGGCATATCTTGATTTAGCAGAAAGCAGAGCGGAAAGACAGATTCCTACAACTATGCAAGATTGGATTAATTTTTTACACCAATTTTTGGATTTATCAAGCTTTCCAATACTAAAAGACAAGGGAAAGGTTTCTGCATTAGAAGCAAAACTAAAAGCTGAGCAGGAGTATGATAAATACTGGATGATTCAAGATAAAAATTATGAATCTGATTTTGATAAGGAGATAAAACGAATAAAAGAAGAATAAAAAGCACGAAATGCCAACACAGTATAGCCAATATGTGTTACAGCGGAATGCAAAGGTTTTTAGCCAACTTCAAATTTCAGTGTACCTTGATAAGAAAACGATCCGTACCCCCCAACTTTTCATACTGCTCTCCGTTAAACTCCATAATTATAATGCTCAAAGTATGTTTTGCAAAAATATTTTTTTTATTTTCTTAAAAATTACTAATTTATAGATACATTTATCGAGAGTACGTAAATAAATGAGTTAGGCCTAATTTTAAGTTCTATGCTAAGTTATCAGCTTATTTGAAGAATGAGAAAATTAAAACAATGAAAAAGCTTATAATTTTTTTAATCCTACTGCTTTTAAGTTTGACAACTATTGATCAAAATAACAATGTTGGTGGACTCGTTTCCTCAAATTGGATTATGAGAGTTATTGAAGGAGAGAATAAAAATGAACTTATTAATGAATTTGGAAAACAATTTCCATCAAAAGCAATTTCGACAAATCCGACAGAAAACAATAATGATAATTCTTATCTCAATTTGACAAAGATTAACCTTGATAACGATATTGATGATGAATACTTAATTTTCATTGGTTCGGACTATGCAAATACTATGTTCTATGTTGTGGACAATGATTATAGGATTATCTATGAAGAATATTTATGGCTACATAATGATTATCCTCAATTAAAGATTTTCAATTCTACCGACCAACATAAATTATTCTCATTCAAGGTTTTGTATGGCAGAGGTTCTGGATATTGGTTGTTTACAAATAAGATTTACAGAATTGAGTCAGGTAAGGTGTACTTGGTTTTAGAGTTTGTTGATGATTCAAATGATACATTTAATGATAAAGGTATAAATGGTAGAGTAGAATCAGAGAATATTCATGAATATGGAGGACAAATCTTCGTGGATTATTCTTTCGAATTATATCCACATGAAGCTGTTCTTGAAAAATTAGGTATTCCAGATGAACCATTTCCATTAATTAAAAAAGAAAAAGAAGTTGTTATCTATTCGTATGATAACACAAAAAAGAGATTAGTTCAAAATGAGAATTGTATAACATCAGAAATGGAAAGATATTTTTTTGAACCAGGAAATGATTCAATATTTTTAAAAGCTTTTTCAAAGGACTTAGACATGATTTTGGAGACAGGAACGTTAAATGAGAAGAAAGTTGTTGAATTCCTTAGGAAAAATAAAAACTAGGCATAACATCAGCTACCCGTCAAGTGCGGTTTCTGTGGTTTTCGGCGTGTGTATTTCCGCCCGGGCTGTTTTTTCGGCTCGACAGGAAATCGCCCGCAATCGCCTACTTTGCATATACTTACCTTTTTGCATCATAATAAGAAAAAAACGAAATGAAGAAAAAAATAGAAATGATTTATATCATGCTCATATTGACTCTAAACCTTTCTTGTGTTGAAAAAAATTCAACTGGAAAAGAGATTAATCAAGCTGAAGTTGTTGCCACTTCAAATTCAGACAGCTTAAAGTTTACCTCGGGAATAAGTGCAATCTTCCAAGACAGAAAAGGCAATTATTGGTTTGGAAGTCATAATGAAGGTGTTAGTTTTTTTAATGGAAAATCATTTGAATACTTTACAATCAATGATGGTTTAGCTGACAATCAAATTCGTTCCATTCAGGAAGACAAGAACGGTACTATTTGGTTTGGAACGGCAAATGCTGTGAGTAGTTTCGATGGTAAAACTATGCAAAAACACACCGTAATTGGAAATTCGGAAATTAATTGGACGAAAACAGAAGTTGACTTATGGTTTGATGCTGGAACTAGACAAGGTGTGTATAGATACGATGGTCAAAAATTAAATTATTTACCCTTTCCTATCCCCAAAAATATAAGTTCCGGAAGCACATATGCTGTAACAAGTATTTCAATAGGAAAGAATAATATGATTTGGTTTGGCACTTATGCGGGTGTTTTTGGCTACAACGGCAGTGAGTTTACAACTATTAATGATGAAACACTTAGACTTACGAAAGATTCTGAAAAAATGCACGTAAGAAGTATTCTTGAAGATTCCAAAGGCAGACTTTGGATTGGTAATAATGGAATTGGCGTTATTCTTAAAAGTGGAAACTCGATCATTAACTTCTCCAAAGAGCAGGGAAAATTAATCCCAATGAATGAGTTTAAAACGAATACCCTTAATAAACAGTTTAGCAAAAACACAGGACTACAATCTGTTTTTGCAATTACAGAGGATAGTCAAGGAAATATTTGGTTTGGAGATAGAGATTCAGGAGCTTGGAAATTTGACGGTAAAACGTTGACAAACTACAAAATTGACCCAAAATTGACATCTCAAATGATATATAGCATTTATGAAGACCAAAACAAAAACTTGCTTTTTGGAATGGCAAATGGAGGTGTTTATAAATTCAACGGGAAAACATTTGACAAACAATATTAAAAAAATACGAACGCACAACAGCAGTTTGGCAAAAACCATTAAACTCTATTATTATATTGCTAATAGGTATGTTTTGCAAAAATATTTTTTTTATTTTCTTAAAAAATACTAAATTAGATGTAAATTTATTGAGAGTACGTAAATAAATGAGTTAGCAAACATATAAAAACGAGAGACATGAGATATTATTTAGCTTTAATTTTTTCAATATTTTTAATGGGTTCAGCGAGCGCG
>JAUQWR010000046.1 GCA_030835065.1 Candidatus Kapaibacterium sp. | reverse complement strand
TATCAAGAACAATGTCAGAAGTAAAATCAATTTTTTTGGAAACTTGTAATTTATAAGTTTCTGCATCAGTTTTTTTCCAAACAAAAGTAGGATTTAAAGATACATTGCTTGATTGATTTGTTGGGAATATTAATTGAGGTTGAGGTATTTCGTATTCATTTGTTTTGAATGTCCATGAATTACTCCAATCACTTTCTACATATCCTGAGTAAGTTTTAACTCGCCAATAATACTGAGTATTTTTTTGAAGATAACTTTGATAAACATAATTAGTATCAGTAATATTAGAAACACTAATTGCTAAAGTCGAAAAATCTTCTTTGGCACTTACTTGAAGTTTATACAAGCTAGTTTTACTCGCATTCCACATAAAAGTTGGATTAGTTTTAATAAATTCTGCATTATTAGCCGGGGATACAAGCGTTGGTGCTTCATAAGAAAGAGCCGAACATGTAAATTTGTTTACCGTAGACCATTCGCCTTGCTTATCAAGGGCATTTGCTTTGACTCGCCAATAATAAGTTGTAGATTTTTCAAGATTTTTTATTTCAAGAATATTTTCATTTAAGTCTTTGGTATAAAAAAGTTCTTTAAAATCCGAAGATTTTGAAATTTGAAAAGTATAGTTAAGAGCATCTTCGACTTTCGACCAATTAAATGTAATAATTGTCCCCATGTCGACAGCATTATTCATGGGGAAAATCAACTTTGGGGCTGGAAGTTTTTCGATAAGTGAAATAAACTCAATTGTATGATTAGCCATAACAGGCACACAAACTAAACCATTAGTTGTATCATAAAAAATATCGGCTGGACCATCGAAATCTGCAGCGAAAAGTTGTCCATCAGGTTTGGTTAGATCAGTATATTTGAAAATTTTTCCAGCTTTAGGCTTGCCGTTTACGTCTTGCCAAGCAGAAATATAGTATGTACCTTTGCCATCAGAAGTAATGCCATCGAAGTAATGGTATTGTGTTGTAGACAAAGTTGAAACAGACAAATGAGTCAAGTCTAAAGCTTTGATAGTTGCATTTTCAGTGTAAGAAACAATAATTAGAGAATTTGATTTTTCATCATACCATAATCCATTAGGAGTTTTTAAAGTACCTGAAAAGACTAATGATTCGTAAGTAGTCGGTTTAGAAATATTTATTTTAAATATTCTATTTCCTTGCATATCACTAACATAACAAAAACCTTTTCCGTCAGCAACAACATCGTTAAGAAAAATAAATGCATCAGCAATATTAGTTTGGCCTTTAACAGTTTTTTTGTTGACGTCAATAAATAAGACACGATTAATATCAGTAACGATTAGAGTATCTCCAATTAGGGTTAAGCCTTTCGGATCAGTAAGAGTTATATCAAGTAGTTTAGAGAAGCTGCCATCCTTGTTGTAAATCATTATTGTTCCATCTGATAAGCCTTGAGTGCC
>JAUQWR010000493.1 GCA_030835065.1 Candidatus Kapaibacterium sp. | reverse complement strand
CCAACAGTATGGCAGAATTTGAGCAAGTGAATACGAAGTATTAAATCTACAGTTAGTTATGTATGCATCTGTGGATGTAACAGCTATACTTGCATGTTCTATGCCTCCAGAGACAACGGTACCAAAGCCATTTGTAGAATTAAAAAATACAATCGAATTCGATGTTAATCCCATTACCCAGATATCATCATTCGCTGTTATACCTGCTTGTGTTCCACTTGTTAATGTTGATTCATAAATTGTCCAAACACCAGATGCTTTTTTAGCCACAGAAACTTTTGAACTGGATGCAGCAGCATTATTCAAAAACACTATTCTTGGCTCTCCATCAGAGCCATAGAATAGATGAATACATGAAGTTGCAACAATTTGTCTTAACGGATTTCCACCAATCGCTTCTTTAGCACTCCAAACCCCATCAACTCCAGGCGATCTTTCAACATAAAACAACTTATCAAAATATCCTGGCTCCCAAGCAAACCCAGCTACTCCAACAGTACCATCTGCCTTTATAGCAACGGAATCAAGCCTCGAGAACGAGGTGGTAGCAATACTCAATTGAACATCTGTTAAAGTTACGCTCTGATTGCTGGCGTTGTAGAAATAGCAGGTTATAGCATTAGGTGCGCTGGCGTCTTTGCGAGTTATTACTATCACATTGCCGTTAGTATCAACGACTAGACGTGGATACTCTGCGGATCTGTTGTTTGCGCCTCTTGACGCATCGAATACAGTCTCAAATGTAATCCAGTCCAATGTTTTCAAAACTCGTATTTTATCAGTATATACAAAAGGACTGCTGCTATCATCTCTATATACATTCCCTACTATATACCAGTATCCGTCTGAATGACGCCAAATACAATCTAGCATAGCATGATTATTGAACTCGAATCTCATGTCTTTTGGCAGTTCTTGAAATAGTAATATTCTGTTTTCATTTGCATCGCCGGAAAATAAATTTTTGCCAACAAAATTAAGTTGGCTGCGCTCAGGCAACGCAGTACCATTATTTTCAATAGTTAATCCGCCTCCGGATGAACCAATTGGAGCATATCTACTGTCAGCCCAGACTCTTATTTTATTGGCAATATCTTCTAAAAATCCCATGGTTCACCTACGCATTAAGTGCATTTTCGAAAGCAGTCCATTCAGCAGCTAAAACAGCTATATCATTTACCGGATATGTTCCGTCAGTATTCAATTTTGACAATTTCGGATCTGATGAAGTAACAAATTTATTCGATCCGCTTGGAGTACCATTAGTACCAGCCAAAGCATTGTAAATAGCAAGCGTAATATGATAGTATTCGCCAGTTGAACCACCCTGCAAATTGCTCTGTAAATTATGGTCGTTTGTAGGAGAGGCAAGTCTTATCCAACGTCCTACACCTGTAGTCGGCTGAACAACACCTGCGTCATCGGCTGTTGCGGATGACTCTCTATCTAATCTATACAAACCCAGCGATTCAACATTTATCAAGGATTTATCAGGATAATTTGAAGCATTTGTTGTATTTATAGCCTTCAATGCAGTTAGATCAGCTACAGGCGCAATAATAGCACCTCCAATACCTGTTGAAATTGCATCAATTGCAGCCTTAACGGCGTCTGCTCTCGGGATTTTGTCACTACCTCCAACCACTACCGTTTCTACACCATACCCATCACCAAGAGTATCACCAGTTGTGCCTACCCATGCAGCTATATTACCATTGATACTTGAAGAACGCTTCTTCATCTGAGCATCATTAGTAACATTCCCAAGCCCAATATCGGATTTAGTAGCTCCGTGTGGATTACCTACACTGGATATGTGTGATTGAATATTCGCATTTTTGGGCTCATATACCGTGCTATGATCATGTGATGACAATGCAAATCTGCCATTTGCCCAAGTCTTTATTTTGCTAGCTAAATCTGTTAGAAAACTCATCATTACTCCTTATGAATATAAAATCAAATCAAATTGCGCCCATTGTTCGGGAGCTGCATTAATATCATCCACATTATGATTATGTTCAACTAATCCAGATATCGTTAAATGCACTACCTCACGAACTTCAACTACTCTTGTAGATTCGTTTTCTGTAACAACTTCAATATTGTTATCAATTTTATCAATTTTCGAGGTCTGGATTACTTGATCAATCATGTTGTGTGTGTCCTTGTATTTCTTATTGAAAAAGTACCTTCAATGCAAGGTGAGGTCATATCAGATATCATCAAAATATCATAAGAATAATTGCCTGCAGGACAATTGATTGTTGTTTCTTTAGGTATTTTAACAATTAAACTAGTACCTGAAGTAATAAATGTCAGATCGGCTATTAACTCACCTGTTGCATCTCTAACCTGACCAATAAATTCATTAGCCGATATGTCCGTTGGGAATCGGAATTCTGTCATAAAGTCCGTTCCCTTGTATGCTATTAAATCACATTTACCGAACAGTGTCATTGTAATTACTTCCTATAAATATAAATTACTGTATCAAGCCTTTGAACCTCGTATCTACGATAATTTGGAGTTTCCAAACGCCAAATAGTATAGCCGTTTTTATTAAATATTTTCTCTTTCTCGAATGAAATTGAATCTGATACAGTTTCTTTCCAATATACCGGGTTAGATTTTATTACAATACTATCAACTGGAGTAAGACTTTTAGCGTTATCTTGCTTCCATGTTATTTCGATATTATCATTTAAAAGCCCGTAGCCTGCATTTAGTAATTGACATGATGAAATTATTGGCAGAAGTAATAAAATCAAAATAAGGAGCTTTTTGCCTTGCTTTTTCTTATCTAATTCATCATGTAACTTTTGTTTGAATTCTTCTTGCTTATCTTCAACAATGATTTCAGGAATTGTAGTATCAATCCCAGTACGAATTCTGATCCAGCGAAACCCTAAAATCAATAATCCCATTAGCACTATTGCAAGTGCATATTGGAATATTGGGTCTCCGAGTATGTTTAATATATAATCCATAATTAATCCTTTATATAGCATCTATAAGTAAGTGCAAACACATCTGGTTTACATGGATACAATTCGCCTTTTACACCTCGAATAATCCAATCACCCACATTACCTATCATCTCACCTTCAAGTGTATTTATTCTAACTTGCATATTAACTGGGTCGTACAATACACCTTCTATATGTTCAGGATTAGGATGTGGGGCTGTAAAAGTATTCTCTGTAATCTGAATTGCATGTACCACCACTGGTTTTTTCATGTAAGGCAGCATTTTATTATTCATAATTTTACCTTTATTATTATTTATTTAATTAATTTTTTATTAGTCAATATTCTTTTATTTAGTTGGTGTCCTGATCCTTACATTACCAAATTGTTCAAGCCATCTACTAAATTCATTGTCTGTCAAAGTGTAATCAAAATATCCCTGAACCTCTGTAATGTGTGTTGTGCC
>JAUQWR010000492.1 GCA_030835065.1 Candidatus Kapaibacterium sp. | reverse complement strand
ACAATAGTTGTATCATTTCCTGCACGATCAGCAAAAAGGATAACAGCTTTTGCATCTTTAGTAAGATCAGCAACCTTTAGTCTCCATTTTGTTGAAACAGTGATACCAGGAACGATTGGATCGTAATCAAATTCATAGTTAAAACTTTGATCAGAAATTAAGAAAATATCAGAAAGATTAGATCTGATAGAATCTATATTTGGAAGGTCAACAACTTCACCAGCTACAGTACCTTCGCAATCGTAGGTATAAGTAGGTTTTGGTGCAATAGTATCAGGAGTTTCCAAATCAATCAAAGCAGTACTAGTTGGGTATCCATAAGAGTCATAATCGTTAAAACCAAAAGAGTAGCATGCAAAAGGTTTTGTAGCTCTCATTTTGTAAACACCATCATTAGGTAATTTAATAACTTTATAACCATATTTCTTACCATTGACATCATAAGAGAAAAGATCATCGATGTCGCCAGTCATAACTGCTAATTTTTTCCAATTCAATTCATTTGAAATAAATTGACCAAATTCAATATCATTTGGAATACTACCATCAGGATTAGCTTCATAGACACAACCAACATAGTTTACGCTGAAGCGTTCACCACCCTGAACAGCAGGTGTACAGAATGTAATTTCTTTTTGGTATTGTTCGATAGGAGCTATAACCATCATAAACGGATCTGAAGCAGCACTAACGACATCTTCTTCAGTTCCGGGATTATAGAAAGTAACACCCATTGGCTTATCAGCATGGAAAACAGCACTACGAGGAGCACCACCAAAACCGTTGATACGCATTTCAATGAAGCCGGTACCGTTTACACCGCCGCCAGATTTGATGACACCAATACCTTTGCCATCTCTAAATATTTTTGTATTGGATTCTTTACCATATAATCTAACAATCTGACTATATTTTCTATTAGGAGTTCGACCTACATGGTAATATTTACCCCACACGCTAGTTGGAATATCCATTTCGCAAGTATAGTCGCACCATCTGTTGCTAGTAGGAATATTAGTACAATGGTTACCTGAAACAACAGCAACTGGTTTGTCGGATTTAATTTTTGAACCAGACAAATCAGGTTCGACACCAACAGCACCTTTAGACATAAACACTAAAACGTCGCCAGCTTGCATCAAAAATTCTTTAGTTTCGCCTGGTTTCATATCACCACCAGTATTTCCTAAAGGACTTCCACCAAGAGTAAATCTCACTCTTGTGTTGTTAAATGGAGAAGTGATAGTAGTAATACTAGGAAAAGCTTTTGCCCATGAATACATAGCCACCATATCAGGATATGAAGCAACAATATATTCATTACCTAAAGAAGAAACAGGAACAGCCAAGAAACCGTCTGATGTATATTTGTAACGAACTACGCAATATACAACAATTGGATCTTTAGCTTGAACGTGAATACCAGATTTTTGGTATACTCTTTCGGGATATGGTTCATCATTTCTACCACTATAAACAAATGCTTGAGCATTTGCTGGGTTAATATCAAAACCAATTACATCGTTTGGTTTTGTTCTCTTTTTCTGCAAATAACCTTTTCCGGGTACTTCTACGATTACGTCAGTTGCAATTGGAGAAGTAACGAAAATCTTAACGAAGTTTTGATATCCACCAGATTCATCTTCGTAGCAAGGTGGAATTGAAAACCAGAATTCTTTTCCGGCATTATTCGCTCCTAATAACTTGGGTAGTTCCTTTTGGACTTGCTCTTCATCAATCCCTGCCCGTAAGGAGGATATAGCTAGAACAAATAAACCCATCCAAGTTAGTAAGAATCTTGTAGCATTTCTTCTCATAGAAAACCCCTTATTTATGAGTAAATTAAAAACGTGTTTGAAACCAATTATTATTTTACAAAATTTTTCTTTATTTTTAAACAAATATTTTTAAACAATTACTTTAATAATAGAAACAGATTAACTATTAAAAAGTTTCACATGTTTTTTTATTAAATTTTAGTTAATTATGAGGATAAACGAAAAACATTATAAATCATTATGGGAAAAGGAAAATTTTCCTGAAGTTATTAGTATTATTGATCAAAGAAAATTACCTTATTTTATTGATATTATTGATATTAATAGCTCAAGTAAAATGATTGATGCAATCAAATCTATGGCATTGAGAGGCGCCCCACTTATTGGTGTTGCTGGTGCATATGCTGCATATTTAGCCTGCCTTGAAGCTCGCATTTCTCTTAATTACAGTAATATTGATTTTGCATTAAATCTTATTAAGAATGCAAGACCAACCGCTGTAAATCTGATTTGGGCTATAAACAAGCAAGAAAAGTTTATTGCTTCAACTCGAAATTTTGATGAGCTTGTCGAGGGTTCACTTCAGATTGCTAGGGATATTTATAAGTTCGAATTGGAATGTTCAACAAAGATTGCTGAAAATGGAGTATTACTCTTAAAGGATATTGCTGAAAAAAATAATGGAAAAATTAATATTTTAACTCATTGCAACGCAGGATGGCTTGCTACAATTGATTATGGCACTGCTACTGCTCCGATTTATAAAGCTCGTGATTTGGGAATTGATGTTCACGTTTGGGTCGATGAAACTCGCCCTAGAAATCAAGGTGCAAAACTTACTGCATTTGAATTATATCATGAAAAAATTTCTCATTCAATTATTGTTGATAATGCCGGTGGACACTTAATGCAAAAAGGATTTGTAGATTGTGTTATTGTAGGTTGCGATAGAGTTGCTCTTAATGGAGATGTTTGTAACAAAATTGGTACTTATCTAAAAGCTTTGGCTGCGTTTGATAATGGAATTCCCTTTTATGTTGCTATGCCCTCTAGTACTTTGGATTTTAGTCTGGATAATGGTGTAAACTCAATAAATATTGAAGAACGTGATGAATTTGAAGTTTTAGAATTAGATGGATTATTTAATAATTCTATTATTAATTCAAAAGTTGCTAATCCTTTTTCACGTGCTTGCAATCCTGGTTTTGACGTTACACCATCTAAATATGTTAGCAAACTTATTTCTGAAAAAGGACTACATAATCCCAAAAGAGAAGAACTAATACTTTTAAAGGATTAATTATGGATAATAATATATTATTTGCATTTCTATTGACTGTATTTGCTGGTTTATCAACCGGTATTGGTTCTGCTATCGCATTTTTTACTAAAACTACTAATAAAACCTTTTTATCTGTATCACTTGGCTTTTCGGCTGGTGTTATGATTTATGTTTCTTTAGTTGAAATTTTTGCTAAAGCTAAGACTTCGCTTGTAAATGCACATGGTGAATCTTTAGGCTATTGGCTTACAGTTGGCGGATTTTTTGCTGGGATGATGGTAATTCTTATAATCGACAAGCTAATTCCTAATTACGAAAATCCTCACGAAGTGAGAAGCGTCGAAGACATGCAAAAAGAACCTTCCGACAAAAGACTATTACGTATGGGATTATTTACTGCTCTGGCTATTGCAATTCATAATTTTCCTGAAGGACTTGCTACTTTTACTGCAGCTCTTACTAATCCGGCAATCGGTATATCTATTGCAATTGCTATTGCAATTCATAATATTCCAGAAGGTATTGCTGTATCGGTACCTTTATACTTTTCTACAAAAAGTAAAAAGAAAGCTTTTTGGTACTCATTTTGTTCAGGATTGGCAGAACCTGTTGGCGCTTTAGTGGGTTATATACTTTTGCAAAGTCTATTTAATGACACAGCTTTTGGAATTATTTTCGCTTCTGTTGCCGGCATTATGGTGTTTATTTCATTAGATGAATTACTTCCTACTTCGAGAGAATATGATAGCGGACATAAATCAATATATGGATTAGTAGCTGGAATGGCTGTTATGGCTCTCAGCCTTCTTTTGTTCAATAATTAAATAAAATCGGATGATTGGTTATTTTCAATTTACCCAATCATCCATTGCCCTTCGGTTCAGAAATCAAATTATTTTATTGAACACTTATCTACACAAGTATCGTAGCAATCGCCACAATTTATACAGTCGAATTTTACTAATTTATATTTGTTATTTTCAATTTCTAAAGAATTATTTGAACAAGAATTGATTCCTTTTTTGCAGGATCTACAATTATCATCAAACTTTAAATTATAAGCTCCTTTTATCTTTGATACAGCTCCTAGCATTACTGCAATCGGACATACAGTCTTGCAAAAAGGACGATAAACAAAGATTGAACTTAAAACTAATAACAGTACTAAAATCCATACTATTGAATTTGGTGTTGATAAATTAAAAATTGCTTTGAAAGGATCGTATATACAATATAAATTTGTCTGCATAATAATTATTTGGGCAAGCAATGCAACAAAAAATATTATTCTAAATATTCTTAATCCAGTTTGAAATTTTGCGGTTTTAAATATTTTTATCTTATCATATTTATAAAGCAATTCCTGCAATCCGCCCAGATGACAAACCCAGCCACACCATGTTTTGCCAAAAATATAAGTTAAGGGCAATAATCCTAAAAACCATATTGCATTTTCCCAATGGAACTGCAATCCGGCAACCGACAACACTATGTCATGAAAACTCGAAATCGGACAAGGGCAAGCCGAATTATAAAAACCAAAAAATGCAATTGATCCTACGAGAATTATTGGGCGTAATTTTCTTGTTTTCGAAAAACGTAATAATATTCCACTTATAAGAGTCAATCCCAAACCAATCAATGGAACAGCTTCTTTTCTATCGAGCCAGTTTGAATTGTTTTGCTGGTTTATACTATTATCTATCTTAACTACTTCTTTTTTGGCATCTGTTGTAGCATCGAAAGTTTCGAATTCATCTTCGCTACTAACGGTTTGAATACTCGATGTTTTGCTACATGAATTACAATCATTATTACATTCTTGAGCAAAAACACTGGAATTAAATATTAGAACTGATATGAAAATGTATAGAAATTTCATATTATTTAACCGGATTACATGCCAATTTCATAGTTCCAAGCCCACCCTCTTTTTTGCATTTTCTAACTGCTTTGAGAGCCATTTTTCCAGTTTTGGTACCTGTAACTTGAATTTTGAGTTTTCTTTCGAAGATTCCTGGTTCTACTTCAGTCCATTTAGTAGCCGAAGATATTTTCATACCATCAGTTTCGAAGTTGGTATTATTAATGCCTTCGGAGCAATTTTTATGAGTGAAGTAAACAGTAACTTTAACGATGAATTCATCATTTACATTATATTGAACTTTTTGATTAGATAAAATTTTAAATTTAATATCGCATGCCAAACTTGAATAAACAAATACAAATGCTAAAAGCACTACAGAAAGAATAAACTTCATTGAGATATACCTATTCCATTTTTCTACATTTTTTCTTATTAGGGCAATTACTTAAGCCCATACCCTTACATCTATTATCATTGACGCCATCGCCATCTTTATCGATAAAAGTATCTTTCATTTTTCTGCCCTTGCCATGAGGTCCTTTGCCATCCCGCTTAGGTACACCATTGCAGCACTCATCTTGATCTTTATCGGTACTTGTTGTGTCTTTATCTTTTTTTACTTGCTCTTTATCTGCTTTTTTAGGCTTTTCTTTTTTCTGTGCATTAGCAGATGGTACAAGCAAAAGCATTACTAAGACCAACACAATAATATATAATTTTTTCATAACTCATTTACCTTATTATATTAAAGCAAATATTCAAAGATAATGCCAATTTTTTCCTTTACAAAAATACTTGAATTTTAGAGACTTACAAAATAAATATTTACATATAAAAAAATAATCCCGACAATTTTGTCGAGATTATTTACAAGTTTGTCGTTTATCATTTTAAAAAATCATGGGAGCAGAAGCTCTAATATTCATTTGGCTTGGATAAGTTTGGTTTATTTTGAAAGCTCCATCTTCTTTAATAATATCGACAGTAAATTTATATGGCAATTTATCGGCATTGTAAGTAACAGTACCTCTATACACCCATAATTTATCCATATCTCTTTCATAAAGGAAAATGCCCGAAGCCAATCCCATACTTATTAATTTGCCAAAGTATTCTTTATTTTGCTTTTGTACTTCAATATATTTTTCTAAACTTGTTTTAAGTCTATATTTCTTTGTTGTGTAATTATTATAGGCAGTTTCGTAATCTCCTTTTGCAATCAACTCAGCGTAGGGTTTGATTACTTGAATCATCACTTGTGGAGCAATTTCGTTTGATGTATTTAAAGTAACATAGAATGAGCCTATAGATACACTTATTACAAAAACAACAATAGCCGCAATAAGTAGTTTAGTTTTTAATTTCATATTTTCTCCATTATT
>JAUQWR010000491.1 GCA_030835065.1 Candidatus Kapaibacterium sp. | reverse complement strand
CAGTATCCATAACTAATAAGTAATAATTAAAAATTTTAAGCAAAATTAATAAATGAAGGCATTAGTATAAAATAAAAGTGGCTAAAAACAAGAAAAATTAAAAATATTTGGCGGAATGAAAAAAAATGCATAATTTTGTAGTTCATTCTGCGGACGTGGCGAAATTGGCAGACGCACTAGACTTAGGATCTAGCGGGGCGACCCATGAGAGTTCGAGTCTCTCCGTCCGCACTTTTTATTATAATAAAGTATTATTGATTTATCGTATAGGGATGTTACTTGGAAAGCAAGCTTTCAACATCGACAGGAGTAAAGCAGACAATAGAATTGAGCTTCAGCAATCAAGAGCTCGAAACTGCTTTCAACAATGAATATAAAAAAATTCAGCCAACTATCGAAATGCCCGGCTTCCGCAAGGGCAAAGTACCTTTCAACCTAATTAAAAAGAATTATGGTCCACGTGTCGAATTTGATGCTCAAATGGACATGGCTGAAGAAGCTTTCGGCAAAATCGTTAAAGAACAAAACATTGAGTTTGTTGGCGGTTTGGCTTTGGAAGATATTAAAAAAACTGATGATGGCGCTACTGTCATTCTCAATTTCGAAGTAAAGCCCAATATTGATATACAAGATTTCAAAAATATGACAGTGGACGAACCTGTTCACGTTGTTACTGACGAAGAAATCATCGAAGTAATCAATAATATTGCTAAACGTCATTCAAAGTTCGAAGAACAAGAATTGATCGAAAATACTGGTTTTGTTGTTGATGCCGACTTCAAAGAAGTTGATAAAGAATCAAAATTGCCATTGATTGGCGGCACTAACCAAAATCTTCCTTTGTATTTAGACGATCCTGCAATTCTTCCAGGTTTGAGAGACCAATTTATCAATCTAAAAATTGGTGATACTTTCTTCTTTAATGCTAAAGATGAATCAGAAAATGCACCTGACAAATTGATGCATGTTACTATTACAGCTGTCAAAAAAGTAATTCCTGCCGAAATCAATGATGAATTGGCTACTATGAATACTCAAGGCAGATTGAATACTATCGAAGAATTGAAAGAAGAAATTGGCTTCCAACTTCAAGATGAATGGAACTTGAAAGCTCGCGAAGCTATGGAAAATCAAATTGTAAAAAATATTCTTGAAATGCACAAAGATGTGGAGCTTCCTGAATCAATGGTTCAGAATGCTTCTCGCAATCTTTACGAAGATTTCAAGAAAAGAAATAAAATGGAAAATGTGCCCGATAACGAACAAATGATTAATTTGTTTAAGCCTCAAGCAGAAAATGCTGTACGCTGGCACTTGATTTCCGAAAAAATTATCAGAATGGAAAAAATTGAAGTAGAAGCAGACGATATTGATGATTATATCGATTTCAAATTCCCATATTTGAAAGGCGATTCTTCAGACCAAGCTATGCTCTACCGCGAACAGCTAAAAGACAACGAAGTAATTCGCGTAGAATCTACTTTCAAAAAGTTATACGATTATATTCTTGATTTTTGCACTACAAACGAAGTTAGTTTCGAAGAATATAATAAAAAATATAACGAAAATCTAAGCCCATACAACGAAGAATTAGAAGAGTTTGATTTAGGTCAAGATCACGAATGTGATGAAAATTGCGACCACGACCATACTCACTAAAATCATAAATACTTTATAATAAAAGAAACAAACATGTTATTCGTTAATGGATAGCATGTTTTTTTATAAAAAAAGGAAAGTAAAATGCAGAATCAATTGATTCCGATAGTAGTGGAACAAACATCGCGCGGCGAGCGTTCTTATGATATTTATTCGCGTTTATTAAAAGAAAGAATCGTATTTATTAACGGTCCGATTGATGACTATATGGCAAACCTTGTTATTGCTCAGTTGTTGTTTTTAGCAAGCGAAGACCCATCAAAAGATATTAATATTTATATTAATTCTCCAGGTGGCAGTGTTAGTGCAGGATTAGCAATTTACGACACAATGCAATTTATCAAACCCGCTGTATCTACTATTTGTATTGGTATGGCTGCTTCGATGGCTCAAGTATTGCTTTGCGCAGGCGAAAAAGGTAAACGTTATGTATTGCCAAACTCAAGAATTATGATGCATCAGCCATCAGGCGGCACTCAAGGTCAATCAGTTGATATTGAAATATATACTCGAGAAATGATTAGAATGAGAGAAATATTGTATAATATTATTGCTAAACACACAGGCAAAGATATTGAAACAATTAAAAAAGATGCTGACCGCGACTACTATATGTCTTCACAAGAAGCTGTAGATTATGGTATTGTAGATAAAATTTTGGAAAAATCTATCAGTATAGACAAACCAGCCGATACTGAAGAAACAAAACAATAATATTGAAAATTCATTAAAATATTGAAATGAGTCAGAAAATTAATCCAAAGAAAAGTGTGGCTTGCTCCTTTTGTGGCAAGCCCGCTGTTAAAGCTAGAAGTTTGATCGAAGGTCCAAACAGTGTTTTTATTTGTGATGAATGTGTACAGCATTCTGCTGATATTATCAAAAGAAACGAAGCTCTGAGCTTGTTCAGTTCTTTCGATGAAACTTTGCCCAGACCTTCTGAATTAGTTGCAGAACTTGATAAATACGTTATCGGACAGGATTTTGCAAAGCAAGTACTATCTGTAGCAGTATATAATCATTATAAAAGAATCCAAATCAATGGCGGAATCGACGAAAACAATGATGTAGAGCTCGAAAAAAGTAATATTTTAATGCTTGGTCCTACAGGTACAGGCAAAACTCTGCTTGCCCGCACTTTGGCTAGAATTCTAAAAGTACCATTTGCAGTGGCAGATGCAACAACAATTACCGAAGCAGGCTATGTGGGCGATGATGTCGAAACAGTTCTTTTGAATTTACTTCAAAAAGCTGATTACAACGTTCAGGCAGCCGAACGCGGTATTATATATATAGATGAAATAGATAAAATAAGCAGAAAAAGCGAATCAACCAGCATCACACGAGATGTTTCGGGCGAAGGTGTGCAACAAGCATTACTCAAAATGCTGGAAGGCACACGAGCAGGCGTTCCGCCTAAAGGTGGAAGAAAGCACCCCGAACAATCATTGATTTATATTGATACTCGTAATATCTTGTTTGTATGCGGTGGTGCTTTCGATGGTCTCGAAAAAATTATTGCACGCAGAATGCAGACTTCTACTATTGGATTTACTGCTGAATCCACCGAAAGAGTCGAAGCAAAATATGAATTGCTCAAATATACAGAACCAGATGATTTGATCAAATATGGCTTTATACCTGAAATCACAGGAAGATTGCCAGTAATTACTCCATTATCTGAATTATCTGAAGAAGCAATGCTTTCTATACTTACAGAACCTAAAAATGCACTGCTCAAGCAGTACAAAAAGCTGTTAGGAATGGAAAATATTGAATTAGAATTCGAACTGGATGCAATCAAAGCAATTGTAAATAAAGCATTTAAACGCAAAACTGGTGCACGCGCATTAAGAGGAATTGTCGAAGAAGTTATGCTTCCAATAATGTATCAAGCACCTGATATGAAAGATTTGAAAAAAATTATTGTAACACGCGAATGTGTTGAACAGAAGGCAAGTCCGGAGTATATTACAACAAATAAAAGCAAAACTGCATAAAAAATAATGCAAAAAATATTTGCGTAATTGTTGAAAACTTCTTAAATTGCAAGTTCCTAAATGGTATGAAGATAAAAAACTTTATATAGAGGTTATAAATGTTAGCAGTAGTAGAAATAGCCGGACAACAATTTGAAGTCGAGCAGAACAAAAAATTGGTAGTTCCACTTTTGGAAGGCAACCCCGGCGATACAGTAGAATTTGACAATATATTACTTGCAAAAGAAGGCAATGATATTAAAATTGGCTTACCTTCGATCAAAGGCAAGGTAACAGCAAAAATTTTAGATCATGGCAAAGGCGATAGAGTACTTGTATTCCACAAGAAACGCCGCAAAGGTCATCGTAAATTAAACGGTCATCGTACAAAATTTACTTCGATCGAAATTACAAACATAGCAATATAATAATAAGTAAAATAAAAGAGGTAAGTCATGGCTCATAAGAAAGGTGGCGGGTCTTCGAAAAACGGTCGCGATTCAAATGCTCAACGCCGCGGCGTAAAACGTTTTGGTGGAGAAATTGTTAATGCCGGTAATATCATCGTTCGTCAATGCGGTACTAAATTCCACGTAGGCGAAAACGTTGGTCTTGGCAGAGATTATACTATCTTCTCTTTAATAGACGGTGTTGTCAAATTTGAAATGAAAGACAAATTCCGCAAACAAGTTTCGGTTTATCCGTTGAATTAATTTAATTTAAATTATACTCTCTACTTGCAAAGCTTTCGAATTCTATTCGGAAGCTTTTTGTATTTTATTATTTGAGTCTTCAGTAATTTTACTTAATAATTCAAATAGTTTTATTATTAGTTTGTCTATATTTTCCGTAATGTTTGGGAAATTTATATAATTGAGATATTATGCCAAGAATTATTAGCATCGATGAATTAGAAGAAGGAATGGTTTTGCAAAATTCTATAACCAATTCCTATGGGCAAGTGCTTGTTAATGCAGGAGTAACACTTGAAGAGAGGCATAAAAAGATTCTTAAAACTTGGAATATCAGCACTATCGTTATTAAAGCTGAAGATATATTGGAAAACGAAGAAATTTCCGAAGAAATTTATGCCCAGGCTAAAGAAGAATTGCGCTCTAGAATGAAATGGGAACCTCGTAATAAATATGAAGAAGATTTTATTGAGCTGGGCATTTATGCTAAAGCTCGAAAAATTCAGAGAACTGAGGTGAAAGAATGAAAACTATTGACAATCTTATCGAAAGAATCGACGGCTTTCCTACTCTTCCAACCATCTATACTTCGATGCTCGAGGTTACTTCCAATCCTAGATCGACCGTTCAGGATCTTGCAAATGTTGTGATGAAAGACCAAGTATCGGTTACTAAACTTCTGAAAATTGTAAATTCATCACTTTATGGTATTCAAACAAGAATAACTACCGTAACTCAAGCTGTATTCTTCCTAGGTTTTCAGGAAGTTAAAAACATTATTTTAGCTCTTTCAATATTAGATATTGTAAGCAAAATCCAAAAAAAAGGCAATATAAATATTGTTGGAATGTGGGAACACTCGA
>JAUQWR010000490.1 GCA_030835065.1 Candidatus Kapaibacterium sp. | reverse complement strand
CATACAACTCAAAATAAAAAAAAAATCGATACAAAATATATTAATTTTTAATCTAAATCGTATATTGCTATACATTCATATTTGAATCAAATCATTGATTTTTTTGAAACAAGTAAAATATGAATAAAATTAATTGAAAATTTTGGAATAATTTGCTATTTTGGTAGCTTGATAATGGATAAAAATTTTTTAATATTATTTTTGAGTGAGATGGAATTAAATAACATGTTCAGTGACACTGATTTGACTGTGTTAGCTACGAAATTCAAAGTACTATCAGAATCGTCACGACTAAAAATACTACGCACATTATTTGACGGCGAAAAGTGTGTATCAGAAATTATTGATCAAACTGGCTTGCAGCAAGCAAACGTTTCAAAACAGTTGAAAATCCTTGCTAGCAGTGGTATCGTCGAATGTCGTCCACAAGGATTAATGAGATATTACAAACTTGCCGATTTTACAGTTTTAAAGATTTGTAACGCTATTTGTCGTTTGTCAGAAAACTAATTCTTTGCGGTAGATTCCGCTTTATTACTCAATATGCATAAAATTAATGTTTTTCTTAAAATAACGCTTATTGCGTTTCTTACTATTTTCGACTCGATTAAAGTGCTTCTTACTTTGAAAAGAAAAGGTGAGAAGTATTTTCATATTTCGGCAAAAAAATGGGCAAATTCTATTCTTAAAATTGCAAGTATTAAAGTTATTGTCGAAGGCGAGAATTTAATAGACAAAAATAAATCTTATATTTTTGCTGCAAATCATTCTAGTTTGCTTGATATTCCGGCGCTTCAGTCTGCTCTTCCAGTGGATTTTAGAATTATTTACAAAAAAGAACTCGAAAAAATTCCAATTTTCGGTTATGGTCTAAAACAATCACCTTATATTTCTGTGCAGCGCGAAGACCCTCGCAATGCAATGAACAGCATTGATAATGCGGTACAAACTATTAAAAATGGTGCTTCTGTTACTATTTTTCCTGAAGGTACACGCAGCAAAGACGGAGTAATGGGCGATTTTAAACGCGGAGCATTTTTATTAGCTTCTCGCAGCGAAAAAGAAATTGTTCCTGTCTCTATTGTCGGTTCAAATGCCCTATTGCCCTCTGGCAAATTTGATTTGAGATCTGGCACTATTAGAGTTGTTTTATCTGCTCCTATTAGCTATACAATCAACTCCAGAGCAGACGAAAAAGCTTTAATGGAACAAGTAAGAAACGAAATTGCAAAAAATCTTTAATTGCCCATCCCCTAAATTCAATGATTTACGGATGCGACTAGATTTGTGGAAATTTTTCTCTTGTTAATATTAGAAAAAAACTATAAATTTGAATTCTTGATTTTTACAAATGGTCAGGTAGCTCAGTTGGTAGAGCAGTAGACTGAAAATCTACGTGTCGGCGGTTCAATTCCGTCCCTGACCACAAAGCCCACAAAATTTGTGGGCTTTTTTGTTTTTATATTGCCAATACCATTATATTTACTTTAGTAACTAATCAAACCTGGTTTATATAAATAACTTTGTAAGATATGAATAATGTTACTATTCTTTAGAATATAATTAGTGAAATAATATTTTTATTGAATTTAAATAAATACAATATTTATACATGAGTTTCATCTCATTTAGAAATATAAGGATTTGATCATGAAAAGTTCGTTTTTACTTTCTAAAAAATTAAACTGTGTAGTTTTTTTACTTGCTTTGCTTAGTGGATATACTGCTTTTGCTCAAACTGAAACTAATTTCTCCGGAAAATGGGAATTTGACAAAAGCATGAGCATACTTAATAAAAGTGATATCGATTACGATGGAACTACTATTATGGAAATTGTTCAAGACAAAAAAACTTTTAAATACAAATATGTATTTATTAAGCCCGGCAATTCTGATTTTGCTACCGAATACGAAGTATTTGTAACAGATGCTAAGGAAAAAATTGAAAAAAGTAGTATGTATGTTACGACAAAAAAAGCATATTGGTCTGATGATAAGAAAGTACTAAACCTTTATGTGCTTGATGTAAACGAAAGCAAGAAAGAATATCTTGTAATCGAAAAAATCAGTTTAAGCGAAGATGGAAAAACATTAACTGTTGAAAAATATTCTAAAAATGATGTCGTTGGCGAGCAAATTTCTAAATTTGTTTATCATAAAAAATAGTTTAAGATTCTTTTAATCGTTTTGTATTCATTAATATAGGTGTTTAATGAAATTTATATTTTTTTTATTTTCTATTTTTTTATTCTTTAATATTGCAAATGCAGATAATAATGTATTAAGAGAAAAAATTTCTGATTATATTAAGTATAAAAATGCAAAAATTGGTTTAGCTCTTCATAATCTTAAAACTGCTGACACTTTATCTATAAATGGCA
>JAUQWR010000489.1 GCA_030835065.1 Candidatus Kapaibacterium sp. | reverse complement strand
CAATTAGGAAATCTAAAGTTTTTTGTCGAATCAATTATCATTTCGACATTTATGCAATTAGTGTAAGACCAACCGTCTTTTTCGCCCAAATATAAACCTTTGCCAAAATTCCAACCTTTTTGGAAATCTATTCCTAACCATTCAGGCTCAACAGATTGTGGTAAATCATTATCTAAATAAATTATACTTCTATCGTTGATTACGCCAATAACAGAATTGTCCATTATATTATCCTCAACAATACCTTCAGGAAAAGCAATTTTAGATAGGAATACATATCCAACACCTAATTTAAATCCTTCAGGCGATTGGCTTAAAACAGCCTGAGGAGGCATAGAATTCAAGAGTACAAAGAATCTATTTCTTGCAACATCAATACTGCCTTGACCCCAAATGTATGAGTAATCGCCTTGACCAGATGGATCTACAAGCCATACTATTTGAACTTTATAGTCAGATTCAAGTTTAAGATTTAGTTTGTTATTAATCGATCCTACTACAGCCAAAGCATATTCAGTTTTTGGGACACCCCAAAATTCTACTTCATTATTAAAATCATCTACCAATTTTAGAGTCGCATCGTCCATATATTTAATATAAAAACTTTTTTTCTCCTCACCTGTAATAGTCAGTGTATCGCCTTTAGAATTTAATTCCCAAGTACCACCACCCTCCATTTGAGGATCGCTCACAAAAAAGCGTTTCCACATTAATTTGCCGTTAGATTCGAAATTTGTTTGGCTTGGTGCCCAATCATCCCCAAAGCTGCATTTAGCCAAAATCCAAGTCTTTTGACCAATATATTTCATTACTTGTTCTCTCGAGAGTCTATTATTATCAACCGGATCGACAGAGCTTTCTTTGCATGAAATAAAGCCTAGAGATAAAGCTATCAATATGATAACTGTATTAATGATATTAATATTTTTCATCAGAAAATCCCCTTATAGTATAATTCAATCGGCGCGCGCTGCAATCTGAATAATAATTTATTGATATGTTTATTATTTGCTCTAAAAATTCACAGAAAAACCATAGTTAAAACCAACTTTTCCTGCTTGTTTCAAATTTGTATTGTTCAAATAAAACAATGTAGTCTGCTCAATTCCAGCATTAAATTTCACTCTGGCATCAGGCATCCAAGATAGTCCGGCTTTGGCTTTTACAACTGCACCTGCCTGGCTCCATCCTGCGAATCCACCAAAATATGGCGATACTAAATCTAATAACTTAAAATCTTCCATATCATATTTATACGCAAATCCTGCACTAAATAAATATGGTTTGTGTGCATAATTATTCTCTGTATATTTAATATACATTGGAAATATTTCATTATTTATTTCTAAACCAATAAATTGCTTACTATCTATTTCATAAAAAACAGCAAATGAAACATTACCGAATCGGCTTACTCCATCTTCATTGATTGTTCTACTCGGAAGATAAAGCAATCCACTTTTTCCATTTAATTCAACCAAAAATCTATGCACTTTGTTTGGTAATACTGATATTGTATTTTCAAAATCCAATAAATTGCTGTTTGCTTCAATTTTAATCCTTTTATCATCCAATCGAATCAAAGGCAAATCTACAAAATCAACCTTATTGATATTCGAAACTTCAAAAGAATTATTAGCTATAGGACTAATATTGTCAATATTATTATCAGCAACATCTTCAATTGGTGAATTTATTTTACTTGCATAAGATCTAACTATAGGCTGATTATTATTTTTATTCAAATTTGTTCTATCTTCGATAGTATAAGCAGGTTTATTATCACTAAATAATATCTTATTAAGAGAACTAATTTCTGATTCTAATTTTTCGATTTTATTATTATCAGACAATTGAGTGTAAGTAAAAACAGAACCTGCACCAATCAAACCGGCAGCAATCAAAGAAGTAAACTTAGTGCCCAAAAATCCAAAAATACCTTTGCTGGCAGATCCGGCAATAATATTCGATGTAGACTCGGCTGCTGCAGTACCAACAGCAGCAGCACCGATAGTAGCAAATCCTGCTTTTGAAAATATAGCATTTGTCAAATTCAAAGGAGGTTCAGCAAAATCTGCATCTTTTATTGCAGCATTTCTAATACTTAATGCATCTTGAAATTCATCAACTAAGGAATCATCCTGGCTTAATACTTCGAATAATCTTTTCTTTTCTTCGAGACTAGCTTCGCCATCGATAAATAAATCGATTAATTCGGAGTTTGTATATTCAAATTCGTTGCTCATCGTCTTAATCCTTTCTGGTATCTGCCAAGTATGGAGAAATTATTTGTCTTAATTTCGATTTTGCCCTAACTACCCTATTTCTAACAGTAGTAAGAGGCACATTGGTCATTTCTGCAATTTCTGCATAAGACAAACCTTCGTAAACCTGAAGAACAAAAGCTTCTTTATGTTCGCTAGGTATTAGCTCTAGTGCCATTGTAATAATATTTGCCAATTCCATCGTTTCCAAAGTTTTGTCATAAATTGGGAAATCAATTTCTGAAATATCAACAGTATCTTCCTTACGGCTTTTCTTAAAATTAATACATAAATTGCGAGAAATTTTTAGAAGATAGCCTAATACATTTTCAATTATGGCACCAGACTCGGCAGCTTTTAAAAATCTTAGGAAAGTATCTTGGAAAACATCATCGGCACTATAATTTTCACCGATAAACTTACGGCAGTATATATATACTCTTGATGAATATTTAGAATATATTTGCTTAAATGCAAATTCCTTTTGGCTTGCATCGTTGGCAATCATTTCTAATAATTCTAAATCACTATATATTTTTGCTTTTTCCATTTTACCAAAATAATTTATTTCCTTTACAATATATAGACAATCTTAAAATTCGTTTTGTTTCACCTATATAAAAAAAAATCCGATCTATTGAAATAGACCGGACTTCGACAACAATATCCAAAGGAGGATTATTTAATTACTTTGTTTATTGAAGCCATAAAATCTGCTTTTTCTCTGCCACCATCGATTTTTTCAACAATGTTTCCATCTTTATCGATGATAAAAGTGGTTGGTACGTATGGAATACCACCATAAGCCTGTATAATATCTTTATTGCCTAACACATTGAAATAATTAATACCTTTATCTTTAGCAAAATCAAAAACTTTTTTGAGATTGTCAGCTAAGCTTCCTCTTTCGAGAGCAACTCCAATCACAACAAAGTCTTTATCTTTCAATTCATTTGCAATCTCGATGATTCCTGGAATTTCTGCGCGGCAAGGTGGACACCATGTTCCCCAGAAATTTAAAAATACTATCTTGCCTTTTGTATATTCTTTGAATGATACTTCTTTGCCATCTTTCATAAATGTGAAATCAACTGCTTTATTCTTTTCTGCTTTAGCTACTGTTTTGATTTCGCCTACTTTTGTGTCATAATTTACTGTTTCGGTATTCGATGCCATTGCTAAACTTTCTGTTTTAGCCTGCACTTCAGGCTTGTTGTCGCTCGAACAAGCACTAGAACTTAATCCAACAAATGTCAATAAACTGATTGCCAACGCTTTTTTTATTCCGGCTATCATGCTTCTTTTCTCCATATATTATATAATAAATATTATTTTTCTTTATTAACGTTTTTAAATCTACTATATTGCTGAATGGCAATATTTTGAATTTATTCTTTTATGTATTACGTTAAAAATAAAAAAAAAGTACAAGCTATTCTAACTTTTTTTTCTGTTTTTTTATAATTAATGCCAATATCTTCAAATTTTTAGTTCATGCTAAAAAATAAACCTAAAAAAAAATCGCTCTTTAGTTTTTAATAATTTGATATTTCACAAGGATTGATATGAAAAGAATATACTCAATTTTCTTTGCTTTTAGTTTATTATCTCTAACTCTAAGTTCATGTGCATCTTTAATAGGCGAAGGAGAGCCTGCAGCTCAAAATGACGCAGTTCCTCCACCGGATTATAACCCTATTTTTATCAGAAGTGTTAAGCCTTATAATCCTAATGATATAAGCAAGCCTGCAGTCGTTGTTAGTGCAATAGATGCTAGTTCGCCTAATTTAATCAAAATGAAAGTCAATTTTACTGATAATGATTTATATCATCTCAGTGGTGCTATTCAAGGAAATAATAAAAAAATTTGGTGCGAAATTATTGACTCTATTAATGGCAAAGCTAGAGTAATTAAGAATTTTACTATCGAAGAAATTAGCGAAACCGACAATACTAAAGCTGCGATCGCAATTGTAATGGATCATAGTGGATCTATGGGTGATGATAGAGCCATGGTTGTCCAAAATGCAATCGAACCACTCGTAATGAATAAATTTTCGAACGATATGATGTCGCTTATTAAATATGACGACAGGATTGTTACAGAATCTGCTATATCTACAAGGTCTACCGACTTACTTTCAAGCTTCAAAAAAGATGGCTTGCTTGGATATGGTGGAATGACTGCTATTGCAAATGGTATTCAAGCCGGAATTGATGAGCTCAGAAAAGTACCTAGTTCTTATGCAAAAGCTATCGTTGTTTTCACTGATGGCTGGGATAATAGCTCTACGATTTCTAAATCTGCTATTATCAAAAATGCTAAAGATAACAGAATTAGTATTAATTCTGTGGATTTTGGCAGCAACATTAATAAAGACTATATGAAACATTTTTCTGATTCTACTGGTGGTGTCTATCATCATATTTATAGAACTGATGAATTTAAACTAGTTTTTGATGATCTATATAAAAGAATTAAAAATCATTATTTGATCTCTTTTAAACCTAAAGAATATGGCTTACATAAAATCAAATTAAAACTATGCCTCCCAAAAGATTCTGCTGTTACTTATTTCACTATTGATAATACTCCTGATATTGGTTCGATTGGCACTCTTAGCATTAACTTCGACTTCAACAAAGCGAGTATTCAAAAAGATTCCGAAGATGAAATTGAAAGTATATTGGGGCTTATGAAAGCTTATCCGTCTATGGTTATCGAACTCCATGGTCATACTGATTCGCTTAATAGTACTGGCGACAAAGATTACAACCTCAAACTATCACAAAAAAGAGCTGATGCAGTAAAGCAAGCTTTGGTAAAAAAAGGTATTGATGCTTCTAGAATATTAACTAAAGGATTTGGCGATTCAAAACCTATCGCAGACAATACGACTGAAGATGGTAGATACAAAAATAGAAGAACTGAATTTATCATTCTGAAAAAATAAATGTAGTATAATATGGAATTTATTGTTTCATTTTTGTTGGCTACTCTGATTATGGAGTTTGTTGCATGGGCATCGCATAAATATATTATGCATGGTTTAGGCTGGATACTCCATTCAGATCATCATCGCCAGCCTAAAGGATTCTTTCAAAAAAACGATTGGTTTATTCTGATTTTTGCTATTCCAAGCTGGTTATTGATTATGATCGGTGGAATTAATTCTACTATCTGGGCGGTCGGATCTGGGTTTGGTATTGCATTTTATGGTCTGATTTATTTTCTATTTCATGAAGTGCTTATTCATAAACGTTTCCCTAAATTGAGAAAAATCCTTTTCGGCAAAGCAAATGCTTATTACTATCGTGTTTTGATTAAAGCCCACCACGATCATCATCGTGTTTTAACTAAAAATGGTGCAGTAAGTTTCGGACTACTTCTTGTTAATCCCAAATATTATAAGCTAATAGAAAAAAAGAACCCTATGCTCAAGTAGCACAGGGTTCGGTTCAAAACCATGCTCGTTCGGTTTTAAAATTTATTAATGTTCAGATTTCATCAAATTTGGAATAGAACTTTCATAAATATCGATTAATTTTTCGACTTTAACATTTATAAAACCTTCTATTTCAAAATTGTCTGCTGCAACAGCACCTAATTCTTGACAAAATAGCCCTGCTTCTTGACAAATCTTTCCAAATTCGATTAATTTATCTTGAGCTACTGTAACAACAATACGTGATTGGCTTTCAGCAAACAATTCACCTACAGTATTATCATTCAACTTGACTTTGCATCCATATTTTTTGGATGCAATAGCTTTTTCAGCTAATGTAATAGCCAAGCCGCCTTCGCTCACATCATGAGCAGAATTAATCATTTTAGAATTAATCAATTTCAATAAAGTTTTTTGCAATTTAATTTCTTCATTTAGATCAATTATCGGAGCATTACCAGTCACTTTAGATTCGAAAATTTTCAAATATTCCGAACCGCCTAATTCTTGACGATTATTGCCCAATAAGAAAA
>JAUQWR010000488.1 GCA_030835065.1 Candidatus Kapaibacterium sp. | reverse complement strand
TTGATTATTTTTATTTATAAGGACGTTTCTATTCGATCGTCCTTATTTTTTTTCAATTTTATGGTGAATTTATGGCTCCTACTATTCAAGTCTTTGGTTTGAAAAAATGTAGCGATACAAATAAAGCTATTAGATTTTTTAAAGAAAGAAATATTAAAATTCAATTTGTTGATCTCTCAGAAAAAGGACTCAGCAAAGGTGAGTTGGAAAGTGTTTCGCGTGTTATTCCTCTTCAGGATTTGATTGATACCGAAGGCAAGCAATATAAAAATCGAAATTTAAAATATATGGCAGAATTTGATATTGAGAATGAATTACTCGAAGATCCTTTATTATTTAAAACTCCGGTAACTCGTTTTGGAAAACAAGCAGCCGTAGGGCATTGTCCGGATATCTGGAAGAAATGGGCAGAAGAATTTAAGAAGCAGAGTTAATTCTCTGCTCCTTCTATATCATTTTGTTTCGGAATTTCTTTATACTTAATTCTTTGATGAGACTTAGCAAGTAAGCTTTTGGCAATAGTATCTTTAATTTTTTCGATATCTGCCATTGTTAGATCGCAATTATTAAATTGTCCATCTAATATTTTTTCTCGAATATTCTGATTTATTCTTTCTTCAATATCTACTTTATCGATGCCCTGCACCCTTGAAATTGCTTCAGAAGAATCGCAAATCATTAATATTGCAGTTTCTTTAGTATTTGGTTTTGGACCTGGATACCTAAAGTCATCTTCTTTTACGCTTATACCTTTTTCTGCAGCTTCTTCTAAAGCCTTAGCATAAAAATGTTTGATTATTGTAGTTCCATGATGCATAGGAATAAAATCAATTATACGTTGTGGAATTTTATATTGCTTAGCTAACTCTACACCATCATTGACATGTTCTCTAATAGCAGATGCAGATCTCTTAGGAGCTAATAAATCGTGCTTATTCCCCATTTCCATTTGGTTTTCTGTAAAATATTCAGCTTTAGCTATTTTCCCAATATCATGATAATAAGCACCAACTTTAGCTAATAATGGATTTGCATTTATCGCTTGGGCACATCTTTCAGAGAGTAGTGCTACCGCTAATGTATGTTGGTAAGTACCCGGTGCACTTTCATTCATCTTAAGCAATAATGGATGATTTAGATTATCATATTCTTTAATTCTTAAATCTGTAGCAATATTGGATACTCTTTCCAGAATAAATAAAAGTCCAAATGTAAGCAATGGAGCAATCACAGAATTTATTAAAGCAAATACTATTCTTTTTATCAAAATGGGCATTTCTGTACTGCGTTCCCATCCAAACACCAAAATAGCAAACGCTAAACCCATAAATATATAGAAAATTGATTGGAACATTTGAGTTCTTGATTGAATATCTTTTACTGTGTAAGCAGCTAAAGTACCTGCAAACAGCATAGAAATACCAGTAGCATAATCATTACCTCTAATACCAGTTAGGAGTAGTACCATTGTTACATTCACATAAAATGCAGTACGCGAATCAAAAAGTATTGCTGCAAGCATCGAAAAAGCAGGAATACAAATTAAATACTCTAATGGATAGGAGCTTGGAATTTCGACAGACAACCAAGACATTACCGAAACTATCACTAATAATGAAAATAGAACAATTAATTGATAATTATCATAAAATATTCTTTTTCTAATAAAGAAAAGATATAAAATTAACATCATGATAATCATTAATGAATGACCAACCGAACCAAAAAATTCTAAAAATGATAGTTTATCTTCGTTTCTTAGAGCCTTGGAAGTATGATATGAATAAATTTTGGGAATTATATCATCAGTAATAATATCGCCTTTGCGTATAATAATATCGCCTTTGCGGACTATCCCACTGGTTTTGGGAACAGACTTTTCGGCTAATTCGCGAGCTTTTTCTGTCAATTCTTCTGAAAAAGTCAGATTAGGCTGTGTATTTTTGGACAAAAGTTCAATAACTAATTCAGTAGAAAAGCTATATTTCTCATTAGCAAATTTATTGACTGCATCTAAGAAAGAACCTCTGTCTTTTAGATTGATTTTATTAAGAGGATATATTTTATTAGGAGCAATTCTAACAATAATTTCTTGAGTTTCAATTTTGTTTGTATTAATATTAACAAATCCGCTTGTAAAAATTTCATGAAGAAATTCTTTAATATCTCGATTTATTTTGATGATTT
>JAUQWR010000487.1 GCA_030835065.1 Candidatus Kapaibacterium sp. | reverse complement strand
AGTAACTGAATAAGAACCTGCAGTTATAGTGCCAGTGAGTGTGCCAGTCAAATCGGCAGGATTGCCTGAAGTAACAGCAATAGTAACTGGAATATCCGCAGCAGCAAATTTAGGAATTCCATTAACATCAGTAGAATTTACAGTAATAGAAAATGGGAAGTTAGACATTGGAGATGGTGGATTGACGTTCAAAATCGAAAGATTAGAAGTAACGCCAATAGAATTTTCGCTTGAAACAAGTATATCGTCAAGCTTTAATTGAGGTCTTCCGCCAGAACCGGATATATAATAATATTTCCATCTCAAGTAAACTTCTGATTTGTTTTCGCAAGTTTGAGGAAGTGTAACAGTGAAAACATTGTTGTAACCAGTTTTGCCTGTAGGTTTAGTAGAATCAGCAACTAATTCGACAGGCATATTGTTTGCATCAAGTACATCAGAAAAAGTACCAGCTGCACCGATTTTATATTGAAGTCTGATTGCATAAATACGAGGTTGTTGAGCAATAACGCCGCCCTTCCAACTAACAACAATAGAGTTGCGGTTTAAAGTATTTAAACCAAGCACAGCAGCACCAATATTGCCACTAGAGCTGGTATTCAAAAAAGAGATACCATCCACACCCATACCGTTGATTCTAGCACCTCCGGTAAGGTTATAAGCAGCTGTGTAGTTAGCTGTCATTTCTACAGCATAACCCGGATCTTGAGTAGCAGTACGATGGAAAATCATACTAGTAGGATAAGAACCAGCCGGAGTAGCCGGATCGAACGAATTCAGAGAATAATTTCCACTCGATAGGTCGAATGGGCTTGGAAGAGTCTGGGCATTAGCCATGCTGAAGCCAAATAGAGCCAGCATGATTAGAGCCAAAAATGTCTTACCTTTCATCATGAGAAATCCGAAATATATTTAACAAAAAACAATTATTCAATATTATATCAATCTAAATTAACAATTTTCTATATATAAATAATAATAAAAGAAGTTAAATTTCTGTTAATTTGAATTCATAATAAATTTAATTGCAATAGACGAAGAATAAAAGTAAAAAATTTTTATTTAAAAAAAAACATGCATGAATGCAGAAGAATATACTTATATTGAAGTCTGATGAATGTAACAATTTAACTTACAAATTGTTAATGATTCTAATGGTAATAGCAGAGGCATATAACAAGTTAAATTGTATAAAAATATTATTGTTATATTGTTAAAGTTTCGTATTTTAAATAATGTATTTTTGACTAAAAAAGATTAAGTTGAAAAAAAAATGTAGCTGAAAATGTGACAAAAAAGAAAATGAGATGTTAATAGAGAAAATGGCTAGAAGCACTGTATAAATTTGGATGAACATTTTTGGAAATAAATACATATTACTATTAATTGTATGGAGTTTGTAATGCGAATGGTAAAATTTTACCTACTATTTCTCTTTGTTTTAATGCCATTTGTGGCGTTAGCAGGAGACGACATACCTCCGGCGCTTTTGGGTAAGATCCAAAAAGATTTGGTTCTAAACTCAAATTCCCAGGGGTATGAATTTTATGTAGCTATTCCACCTAACGAAGTATCTAACTATGGATTTGATGATGCTTTGGAGATTTATGTGGCATCAGCTAAACCTTGCGACGTTACAATTGAGCAAGGTCCTTCAAGAATTTTAGTTGGAAAAAAGAAAATTGCACAACCTTTTGGAGTTGTTACTTTAGGTTCGGGTATTATTTCTTTCAAAACTCATGAAGTCAGAGTTGCAGACAGACCTGATGACAGAGTTTTGAGAATTACAGCTACACAACCAATTTCAGTGTATATGGTCAACTCAAAGAGTACTACAACAGACGGTTTGATGGCTATACCAACATCCGCTTGGGGTAAGGATTATATTCATTGTGCTTATTATGATAATAATGAAAGCAGTTCCGTGGATCCTGGCACAGGCTATTATTGGTTTGGTGCTGGTTTTATTGTAATTGCAAGTCAAGATAATACAAATATATCTGTAGATATCCGTGGCAAGGGTACTGGTTTTGGTACTACTACAGGCGGAAGTAAAATTGGCGATCGTGTTACATTTAATCTTAACGCTGGCCAATGCTACATGATTAAAGGTGATGGAAAGACTGATGGCGCGTTTGATATTACTGGTTCACGTATCAAATCTGATAAACCAATCGGTTTGATCTCTTTCCACGAAAGAGCTGACTTACCTGCTCTTTTAAGTTCATCTCGTGACCATTTGTGCGAAATGCTTCCTCCTGTTCAAGCATGGGGCAAAAAGTATTTCTCAGTAGAATACGACAGAAACGACAAAGGTGACTTGTTTAGAATGGTTGCCTCCGAACCAAATACTAAATATAAAATTACCTGGTTCGATAAAAAATCTAATAAACTTATTGCTAAACGCGAAGGCGTTTTGAAAAACTCCGGCGACTTTGCTGAAGTAATCGAAGTTATGAGTGCCCCAGGTCCAAACATTGCTTCTGTTAGAGGTACTTCTATTTGGGAAGCTGACAAACCTGTTTTAGTTATGCAATACGCTTATTCTTCAGGTTGGGACGGATTTTCTAACTTCGATCCTTATATGATTGTTGTTACTCCAGTCGAACAGTTTACAAAAACTACTATATTCCAAACTCCTTCAAGCAAGGCGTTTACAGACAACAAATTTAATTTGATTGCTATTGGCGATACTTTAAATCCAGTACGTTCGGACTCATTGTTGAAATCAATTACTCTCGATGGTGTGCCAATCTGGAAAAAAGATCCGGCTTTCTTAGGTAATAGAATTCCAAATTCAGATTTATTCTGGATGAAGTGTAAGGTAGAAACTGGTCCTCACTATATCAAGGGCGATACAAAATTTGGTGGCTATATTTATGGTTTCACTAGTGTAGACTCTTACGGTTGGCCTGCAGCTATGGCTTTCAATAAAATTGGTGAAACTGATACTTTACCTCCGGTAGTAACTATCAAAGGTAGTTGTGGCGAATATGAAGTATCATTTACAGAAAAACGCAATGGCAAAGACGGTGACGATCCTAAGCAAGTAGATATGGGTGTATCCGAAGAGCCATCATTAATCTCTGGTTCATTCAATTTTGATGCTCCATATTTTGCTGGTGGATATTATCCTTGGCCTCCAAACTATGATACAAAATTTATCTTGAGAGTTACTGACAGAACCAAAGATGCTGTTGCAAAATTCCAAGTAATCGATAGAGAAGGCAACGTTACTGTAAAAGAAATTTACTACTTTGGCGATGATATACAATCAGATCCTAAAGTTATAGCTTTCGGTGATGTTAAGCTAAATACAAGTTCAGTTATCGACGTTAAACTCGAAAACAAAGGTGTAAGCAAAGTTAAAATTAAAAATATTAGCTTGAAAAAAGGTACATATTACAAGATTTTAGCTGGCGGAACTCCTCCTGATATTGAAATTGAACCTGGCAAATCACATATTGTAAAATTGCAATATAATCCAACACGCGAAGGTATGACTACTACAGATTTGGATAAAGATTCATTATTATATGATACAGAATGTTTGCATTTTGCTACATTTATTAATGGTCGTGGAGTAGTGCCACGTATCGAAGTAGAAGACTTCCATGCAGGTCCGACAGTGGTAGGTAAGAAAAATTGCAAAGATGCCGGTTTAAGAATTAAAAACCCAGGTACAATGCCATTGACAATTACTGGATTCGACTTTATCACTGCACAAGGTCCATTTACTGTAAGTAATCCGACTAGCCCAACATTGCCAATTACAATTCAGCCTGGCAAAGAAATACTATTAAAATTAGTATGCTTCGAACCAAAAGCAACTGGCGATTTTAGCACTAAAGTTGTATTCCATAGCAATGCTGTTGGTCCAGATAGTGTTTCAGATTGGGACGGTACAGGTATTCAACCTGGTCCAGAAATTTCTGGATACAATTGGCTCGAAAAACGCGTTAAAACTGTAAATACTGCTCAAGTATTTATAACAAATGGCGGTACATCAAGCCTGAAAGTTGTTGGTGTTAAATTAGAAAACAATGGTCAGGTTTCTGACGATGGTTCTTATAAAATTGTATCTACTGTTCCTGCTCTTACAAGCACAGTAGAATTGTATCCAAAAACTGAAACAGATCCTAATAAAGTAACAAAGATTACTGTTAACGTAGAGTTTACTCCACAAAACGAAAACAATATTAGAAAAATTAAAATTATTCCTGTATTTGCTGGTTCAGATGGTATTAAAGATGGTACGGTATATAATTATCTTGAAGGAATTGGTATTCTTCCTAAGATAGAAGTAATCGGATTTGAATTTACACCTGCTATCGAAGTAAATAAGACTCACCCTGTTACAGGTAAAGTAAAAGTTCGCTCTTTGAGTTCAAGTTCAGATCTAAAAATCGAAAAAATTGCATTGAAAGGTGATGTAGCAGACTTCGCATTTACTCCTGCTTTCCCGGCTAATACTACATTAGCAAAAGTAAATGGTACAGATACAGCAGAATATACTTTCGATGTTACATTTAAACCTACAAAAGTAGGCAAACGTTTGGTTACAGTTGAAGTTACTAACGATGCTAAAGAAGGTCCAGAAGTAGAACCAAGAATTATCACATCTGCTGATGTTATTGGTAATGCTTATGATCAAGGTGTAAATGTTTCAAATATCGATTTTGGTACAATTACCCGTTGCGACGAACCAACAAAATCATTCACTGTTAATAATACCGGTACAACAAATAAAATTGTTATTAAATCAATGAAGATTGTTCCGGCTACTCCTAATGTTTATCAAATTTTAAACTATACACCAAATATGGAAATTGCTCCAAGCAGCTCACATACTTTTGATGTAAAAATGTTGTCTTCTTCAGTTCCAGCTGGTACATATAACGTAAAAGTTGAAATTGAAACAGATATTAAAACATTAGAAGCAGAAATTAAAGGCGAAACATTTGTTACTAATATCGAAATCAGCCAACCAAAACTTTCTAAGAGAATGGCAGCTGGTATGATTACAAACGATAAGTATCAAAGATTCCCTGTAAGAGCTAAAATTATTAATGGTAAATGGTCTGATGCAGGAATTACTGAATTCTCTATTAAAATTAAATATAATCCAGCTTGGATTAAATTTGATGGCAAAATTGAACCTACTTCAATAACTAATGGATGGGACTTCTC
>JAUQWR010000486.1 GCA_030835065.1 Candidatus Kapaibacterium sp. | reverse complement strand
CTTCGCGCCAACATGCTATTATGCGTGTTCGTTCTGCTGTTGTAAAAGCTATTAGAGACTTTTTCGATGGCAATGGATTTAAATTGATGGATTCTCCTTTGCTTACTCCTAATGCTTGCGAAGGCACTTCCACTTTGTTCGAAACAAAATATTTTGATTTAGGTTCCGCATATTTATCTCAATCCGGACAGCTATATGCGGAAGCATCAGCTATGGCTTTGGGTAAAGTTTATACATTTGGACCTACTTTTAGAGCCGAACGCTCAAAAACTCGCAAGCACTTGACCGAGTTTTGGATGGTAGAGCCTGAAATGGCATTCTTTGATTTGAACGATGATATGGATTTGGCTGAAGACTTGGTTGAATATATTGTTCAATATTGCTTGAAGACTTGCCAGCAAGAGTTGAAAGTGCTCGAGCGCGATACTACAAAATTAGAAAAAGTTCGTCGTCCATTCCATCGTATGAGCTATACAGAAGCTGTTGATTGGTTGAACGAAAATAAAATTCCGTTGCGCAAGAAAATTGATGGTAAAGATGTAGATATTTTCCCATTCCCATGGGGAGAAGACTTTGGCTCTGTCCAAGAAGAGGCAATTATGGAGCAATTCGATAAGCCTTGTATTATTCATAGATATCCAACTGAAGTTAAGGCGTTTTATATGAAACGCGATCCAGAAAATCAAAAGGTTGTATTAGCTATGGACATGTTAGGTCCTGAAAAAGCAGGTGAATTGATTGGTGGAAGCCAAAGAGAAGATAATCATGATTGGTTGCTCGAAAGAATTAAGCATGAAGAACTTCCTGAAGATGCTTTCCAATGGTATTTGGATTTGCGTAAGTATGGATCTGTGCCTCATAGCGGTTTCGGTCTTGGAGTGGAACGTACAGTGAAATGGATTACTGGAGCTCAACATATTCGCGAGGTAATCCCATTCCCAAGAATGATCTATCGTATAGTTCCTTAATCTTGATAATTATTGAATAAAAGTATGGGTTTTAGTGATTACTAAAACCCATTTTTTTATAAAAAAAACTGCCTCGGAGGAAATCGAGGCAGTTTGCGAGAACTAAAAATGTATAAACTAATTATCTTCTTGCTTTTTTGTCTGGATATGTATCTTTATCATTAGTAACAGTACCTAAATAGCTGATAGAGCCATTGCGTGCTAAAAGAATTCCAGCAGCATAAGGAGTAGCCATGGAAGTACCACTAAGAGTAGCATACATTCCATCTTTATAAGTCGAGTATACGCTGACGCCAGGAGCCGCGAAATCAATAACTGATCCAAAGTTCGAAAAAGTAGTTGCAAATGAACCGTTATTATCGAAGGCTGAGATAGTGAATACACGAGTGTAATTAACTCTAGCAGGTGAGTAATAAGCAGCTAATCTTGAATTGTTGCCAGCAGCAACAACAACATAAGCACCAGCGTCTGCTAAGCTTTTGACAGCATTATCTAAAGTGGTAGAACCGCTACCGGCAAGGCTCATATTAACTACGTTTATTCTACCGGGGATGAGATTGTTTTTAACGTAATTCAAACCATTAACAATTTGAGTGACCGACCCACTGCCTGAAGAGTTGAGTACTTTTACAGCAATAAGCTGAGCACCGGAACAAACACCGACAGAACCGAAGCTATTGTCAATAGCTCCAACGATACCTGCGACATGAGTACCATGACCATTCAAATCGTTTGCAGAAATGGAATCCTGACCGTAAGTGACGAAAGTACGGCTGCGCGCAAGATCCACATTTAGATCTGGATGATCAAGATCGATGCCAGTATCAACAATCCAAGCAACGCCGGTATTTGAGGTAGCACTCATCGAGCCACCGATAGCGGTTATGCCCCACGGTACAGTTTGAGACAATGTCTTCTCTGTTTTTGGAGTACCAATATATTCTATGGGGTCATTGACTGATATAATTTGATCTTTTTCTATATATTTTATTCTTCTGTCTGATTGAAGCTTTTCTAATTGGCTTTGGTCTAATCTTGCAGCAAAACCTTTCACTACATTATCGTAACGGAATATTATATCGTTGTTTTCTATAGCATAGAAAGCAGCAAGATTATCAATTTGGCTCATAATTGCATCTGATGAACTCAAACTTGGGTTGGCCTCATCAAAAGCAACAATATATGTTTCTTTAGAATTATTAGAAACTTTATCGAATGATTGAACTGGGGAGAAAGAATTATCGCTTGAGCAGGAAGCAATAATAAGAGCTATCAAAACGACAGCAAGCGAGTTAATTAATGTATTCTTCATAGCTACCTCAAATATTTATTTTTTTAGAATCTCAATATATAAAATTAATTTTTTTAAGTTTTATATATTTCTCAACAATCTCAAAAACAAACACGTATCAACGGGTTAGCTTATTGTAGCTAATTTTAAAAATTACTAATGATTAATATAATACTAATAATAATAGGTAGCTATTATTTAAAATTTTAAAATTTTAAAATTTTTGAAAACTTAGAACAGTATTTGAAAAAATAGGTAGCGAATAGCGATGTATTAGTTAGATAGAAAATGAAAAAATATTTTAAAAAAAATTTAAAATATATAACATTAGGGGGTAGGAAGTGATAAAAAAAAAGAGAGAGCTAAAAATAGCTCTCTCAAACAAATAAATATTATAGTTATATAATCTAGAGAAAATATAACTTAAATATTATACCCAGCCTCTCATTTTGCAAGCTTCAGCAACTCTGGAAACAGAGATCAAGTAAGCAGCGTCGCGCATATAAACGTTGCGAGTACGAGCAACTTCAGAAACTGCATGATAAGCATGAGTCATTTTTTCATCTAATTTAGCAAGAACTTCTTCTTTAGTCCAGAAATAGTTCATGTTGCATTGAACTTGTTCGAAATAGGAGCAAGTAACGCCACCAGCATTAGCTAAGAAGTCAGGAATCAACCAAATGCCTTTGCTCTTGATAATTTCGTCAGCTTCAGGAGTTGTAGGACCATTAGCGCCTTCAACGATAACTTTAACTGAGCTGGCAATTTTAGTAGCAGTTTCAGCATTAACTTGGTTTTCCAAAGCAGCTGGTACAAGAATATCAACTTCTTGTTCGATCCAAGCGCCGCCATCGAGAATTTCGAAGCCCATTGCTGTAGCTTTTTCTTTATCGATTTCGCCGAAACGGTTAGTGATATCAAGAAGAGTTTGGAATTGGATACCGTCTTTTTTGCGGAATGTATATGATTTTTGATCATGGTGATCCCAGCAAGAAACAGCGATAGCTTTGCCACCTAATTTAGTATAAAGGTCTAAAGCATATTGGCTAACGTTGCCAAAGCCTTGGAAAGCAGCTGTAGTTTTAGCGATATCGATGCCAAGTTCTTTCAAAGCTTCTCTTAATGTATAAACAGCGCCATAACCTGTAGCTTCTGTTCTACCTAATGAGCCGCCCAAACCAAGTGGTTTACCTGTAATAAAGCCAGGCATTTTCATACCAGTAATTTTTTCGTATTCGTCTAGCATCCATACCATGTGCTGACCATTAGTCATTACGTCTGGAGCTGGAACATCTTGGATAGGACCAACCATTGGAGCAACGGCGCGAACCCAGCCACGGCAAATTTGTTCTTGTTCTCTTAATGATAAGTTATGTGGATCGCAGATAACGCCGCCTTTACCACCACCAAGAGGAATATCAACAACTGATGTTTTCCATGTCATCCACATTGACAATGCACGTACTGTGTCGATTGTTTCGTGTGGGTGGAAACGGATGCCGCCCTTTGCAGGACCGCGTGCATCGTTATGTTGAACGCGGAAACCACGGAATACTTTGTATGATCCGTCGTCCATGCGTACTGGAATATTGAAATGAATTTCACGGTTTGGGTTGCGAAGTAAATCGCAAGTAGCTTGATCTAAACCTAATTGTGTAGCTACGGCATCAAATTGCTGTTGTGCCATTTTAAAAGGATTGAATGATCCTGTAGCCATAACATCCTCACTTTGTTTTTAAAATTGGGGACTTTTTGTCCCTATATTAGTTGCTATTTTCAAAATAGTTATTTATTAGCTTGCAATTTAGCAATT
>JAUQWR010000485.1 GCA_030835065.1 Candidatus Kapaibacterium sp. | reverse complement strand
CAGTGTCCGATATAATGCAGGCTCAGGGAACGTTCTTCGAAAACAGTAAGCATATTCTTATTATCGATGGATACTATCCTGAGAATTTTGAGAATTCCTTTACTTATTTAAAAAATAACTTTTGCAAAATTGTTGCGGTTTCTAAAATCCATTTTAGTAAATCAGGCGATTGGTACATTACTTTTACTCATTACTTCGATGATTCTGGTAATACATTTGCCTTTGAATACAGACATACTTTTAATAACATTGCTGCGATGCTGTTGCTATGATACTCAAACAGAATTATACGACTTAGATTTTCATATTATTGAAAAGTATTGCAAGCAAACTGATAAAAACAATAATTCTTTATCTAAAGACAGTTGCATTTTCTCATACAATATTTCTTCAGATTTGAATAATTTCCTGAATATTAACAACATAGATATAAGTTTGTTTTTCAAATAATATTTAACTTATAATACTAATTTTTGGGGAAATCTACAAGTTCATCCTATAATTATCGGCGTTTATCAAATCATTTTTGGAATAAATCTAATTTTTTTATTAGTTTTAAATCATTAAATTAATGATTTAATTAAATGATTTTATTCATTTTGCTAACAAATAAAATGAGATTGAAAAATGAAATTAGAAGAATATGGCTTTAATGATAGAATTGAAAAATTGTGGAAAGATAATAATCTTGAGGAATTCAAAATTGCCAGAGTTATTTCTGAACACAGAGAAAGATATATTATCAAAACTGAAAATGGCGAATGTGAAGCTGAAATTACCGGTAATATGCGGTTTTCAGCTAATGGTCGCGAAGATTATCCTGCTGTTGGTGATTGGGTTGCTGTTACTATTTTCGAGCCTGATTTCGCGATAATACACAAAATACTTCCTAGGCTTTCTACTATTTCGAGACAAGCTGTGGGGCATTTTGCTGAAATTCAAATAATTGCAACAAATATCGATTTTGCATTAATTGTTCAAGCTCTTGATAGAGATTTCAATTTTAACAGACTGGAAAGATACTTGACTATTTGCAATTCTTCGAAAGTATCACCAATTATAATTCTTACTAAAACAGATTTGATAGACCAACAATCTAAAAATTCTATTATCGAAGGTATTAATCGTAGGATTAAAGATGTCCCTGTTTTTGCTATTAGTAGCGAGACTATGGATGGATATAATGATTTGATTGAGATTATTGAAAAAGGTAAAACCTATTGTATGCTTGGTTCTTCTGGGGTTGGCAAATCTACTTTACTAAACAAACTCTCAGGAAAAGAATTAATGAAAACTGCTTCTATTAGTGATAGCAACAACAAAGGAAGGCACGTCACTAGTCATAGAGAATTAATACTCTTAGAAAATGGTGGGCTCCTAATTGATAATCCCGGCATGAGGGAAGTTGGTATAGTGGATACTGATAATGGATTGGAAGCTACTTTTGATGTAATATTTGGACTTGCAAATGATTGCAGATTCAAGGATTGTACTCACACTAATGAACTTGGTTGTGCTGTTTTGGCTGCTCTAGAAAATGGTGATTTAGATAAAAGCGCCTTTGATAATTATCAGAAAATACAAAAAGAAAAATTATATTTTGAAACTTCAATCGTTGAAAAAAGAAAAAAAGATAAAATCTTTGGTAAAATTTTAAAAGATTATTCAAAACGAGATGTTAAAGGTCGAAATTATTGAAAAACTAATCTGATTATTGTTTTCAAATATTAAAGTATATTTCTTGTGCTTGGGCTTAAAACAAACTGTTTGACTCTAATAAATACTATGAAGTTAATTTGCTCACAAGTCAAATATACTTTCTTTAATCATAAGTCTCTCATGTTTATGCAATTATCTGGCAGCTGATAGTATCATTTTTAAAATAATATTTATTCTTGATAGTTTATTATCTAATGTAAGGTTAATTTTTTCGAGGTTAATTGGGGAAATAATTATACTCATTTCTATATATTACTCCTTATAGATTAGATTAATCTATGAGCTGCAAGTTCTCAAAAATACAT
>JAUQWR010000484.1 GCA_030835065.1 Candidatus Kapaibacterium sp. | reverse complement strand
TTCATTACGATGGTGTAAAATCAAAATTTGGTGTCAATCCAGACCAAGTTATTGATGTTTTAGCCATTATTGGCGATTCCAGCGACAATGTTCCCGGAGTGAAAGGCGTCGGCGATAAAACTGCTATTCCTTTGGTGCAAGAATTTGGAACTCTCGAAAATATTTATAACAACTTAGATAAAATTCCTAAAAAATCTTTGGTTGATAAACTTCAAAATTCTAAAGAAATGGCTTTTCTTTCGAAAGAATTGGTTACTATCGATTGTAATGTCGAATTAGAACTTAATCATGATGCTCTTCACCTAAGAGAAATAAAATTTAAAGAATTAAATGAATTTTTTAAAAGCGCCGGATTTCGTCAGCTTAGAGAAAAATGGATGAATAAGGCTATTAATTCCGGTGTTGAAATTATTAGTCCGGAGCAAGATGAGCCTATCAAAGAAGAATCAATTCAAACCATAAATGATTTTAAAAAAGAATATCATCTGGTAACCAAAGATAACATTATTGATATAATGGATAAATTAAAAAATGCGGATATAATTGCAGTTGATACCGAAACTGATTCCCTTGATAGAGACTCTTGCGAGTTAGTTGGGATTTCTTTGTCTATAAAAGAAAACCAAGCTTTCTATATTCCGGTTGCTCCATTAAATTCCAAAGTTCAATCAATGGATTCTTTATTCGATTTTGAAGAAAAGCAAATTGATTCTGATTCAAAAAATATTGATCTTGACTTTATAATAAAGCACTTAAAACCAATTTTAGAAGACAAGAAAATCGGCAAACTCGGTCAAAACATAAAATTTGATGCTTACATATTAAAAAGATTCGGCATAGAAGTAAGTCCAATAGTATTCGATACCATGATTGCAGATTATGTTATCAATCCTGATAATAGACATAATCTGGATGCATTATCTGAGCGGTGGCTCAACTATAAGCCAATTCCAATAAGTGAGCTAATTGGCGAAAAGAAATCAACTCAGATTACTATGAGAGAGGTGGATATAGACAAAGCTTGCGAATATGCCTGCGAGGATGCTGATCTTGCTTTTAAACTTTATAATAAATTGAATTCTGAAATTCAAAATTCCAATTTGAAATATTTAGCCGAAGAAATTGAATTCCCACTGGTAGAAGTATTGACAGATATGGAATCAATTGGTGTAAGTATCGACTCAAAAGCTCTTTCTGAGTTTTCTATTCAAATTACAAAAGAAGCTGCCGAACTCACTGAAAAAATTTATAAAGAAGCAGGCACTGAATTCAATATTGATTCTCCAAAGCAAATGGCTCATGTACTTTTCGAAAAATTGATGCTCCCGACAAATAAAAAAACAAAAACCGGCTTTAGTACTGATGTTTCGGTACTTAGCGAGCTTTCTGCAGACTATCCAATTGCCGAATACATACTAAATTACAGACAACTAATGAAGCTAAAGTCAACTTATGTGGATGCATTACCAAAATTAATTAATCCTAAAACAAATAGAATACACACAACCTACAACCAAACAGTAGCGAGCACAGGCAGACTTTCGTCCACAGATCCAAATCTGCAAAACATACCAATACGCACAGACTTAGGCAAAGAAATTCGCAAAGCATTTGTTGCCGAAAATGATAATTATAAAATATTATCAGCAGATTATTCACAGGTAGAATTGCGTATAATGGCTTATATGTGCAAAGATGAATACTTAATAAAAGCTTTTCAAAATGGATTAGATATCCATACTGCCACAGCAGCCAATCTTTATGGAATAGCGATTGAAG
>JAUQWR010000483.1 GCA_030835065.1 Candidatus Kapaibacterium sp. | reverse complement strand
TACGTTTTGGAAAATGAAGGCTTTGTCAATGTTGCTCTTTATGATGCACTTGGTAATAGACTTATGATTAATAATATTAGCGATGCTAAATTAGGCGAAAATGTAATCGATCTTGATTTAAGTAATTTTGCTAATGGTATTTATTATCTCAGTATCGAAAGCAATGGTACTAGAGGAAATCATATTATTTCTATTTCTAAATAATTGATTTAATATTTACTAAGATGCTTGATCTATAGCAATAGGTCAAGCATCTTTTTTTTATAGATAGCTATAGTAATCTTTGAATTTAACACACAAATATTACTTTTTATTAAATTCTCGAGATCATCTCAATTGAGTAAAATAATAAGCAAAAAGTCTTAAGCTGGTTCCCAAAGTTCAATTTTATTGCCTTCTGTATCCATAATATGTACGAATTTGCCATATTCATAGCTTTCAATTTCGTCTAGGATCGTTATTCCATCTTTGCGTAAATTTTCGACTAAAGCTTCAATATTTTGCACGGTATAATTAATCATATACTCCTTTGTGGATGGTGCAAAGTATTTGCTTCCAGTCTTAAATGGAGACCATTGTAAATGGTTTAGCTTTTCGGGATTGTCTATATTGCGCGACTGGAAGCTGGCGCCCCATTCATTTACATCTATGCCTAAGTGCTTGGCATACCATTCTTTTGTAGTCTCAGGATTTTCTGTGAAAAAGAATATACCGCCTATACCGGTTACTTTTGGAATAAGATTTTCAGTTGAATCTGTATTCTCATTGTTGCGATTAAGATTTTCCATCAGTATTTTTCTTTACTTTGTAAATAAACTATATTCTCAAATATATGAAATATTAAATAATTTTCAAAGATTAGAAACTGCTAAACATTAAATTTATAGATGCATTAGTAAATCTATATTAATATGCTGATAGAGCAGAAAAATGTTTGATTTCTTACTTGTGTCAATCTTTAACTTTTAATTTCAAATATACTTTTGGGTACCATTTTAATCTGTTAAATATATGGAGGAATAAGAAAATAGTTAGTACAAAAGTTAGCTTGTCATGAATTTCAATGAACATAATTCTAAGATGACTATCCAGAGCAAATGCATCAATAATCCATGGTACAAATCCAGTAAGAGCAACAATTAGAAAAATAATAGTCAAAATAACAACTTGTTTGTTCTTGTTTATTAAATGCTTGATTATTACTTGTTTATACCATTTAAAATGAATGATAAAATGGTAGATCATAAGCAAAGATAGAGCAACTACAAAGGTTTTATGCATAATTGACCACGTAGAATAATCAAATCCCCAAACAAGCTTAAATTCATCAAAGTGTCGGATATCTAAAGGGTTTGATGAATTGAGCCCAAGATCGCGGGCACTTGGTTCTGAATGACCAAAATGAAATCCAAATTGTAATACAAAACCAGAAATTACAGTGGCTATTCCCAATATAATCAATGTGTTGTTGACAATAAAGTCAGTATAGATTTTTGCAAGTTTTTTCAAAACTACTCCATTTCAATTAGTTTAGAAAATGCATTGAATTTGCATGTTTTGATACATTTAAGGCAAGCTGTGCATTTGTCGGGATAAATGATTAAAGCATGTTTATGCCAAGGCAAATCGATTTTTGAAATAATCTTATTCGGGCAAATATCAAGGCAATCCCAACAAGCTTTGCAGGATTTTGGATTAAAATGTATAAATTTTGTACGGGTATGCTCCCGTTTAAAAAATAGAAAATTCATTTTGCTTACCGTTTTTTAGGCAAATTTATATAATGTAAATGCCTCGAAACGATAACAAATGTTAATAAATCAATGTCTATTTCTTATTCTGCTAAGTGAAACAGGCGTGATACCTAAATAGGATGCAATGTAATGTTGTGGAATACGCTGGATTATTTCCGGATGTTCTTTGAGTAGGAGTTCGTAGCGCTCTTGAGGACTATCCTTGATTCTCGAAAGGAAAAGTTGGGCATAATTGCTCAATCGTTGCAAAAGAATATTAATAAATCCTTCTTTAAGCTCGGGATATTCATTTTGAATTAAGTCGAAATCTTCTTTTGAAATCGAAATAATTTTAGATGCTTCGATGGATTCAATTGTAAAAAGGCTTGGTTTTTTTGATATAAAACTCTCGATTGAGGAGACAGCCTGCCCTTCGAAAAAGAATTGAAAAGTAATGTCTTTTCCATCCTTATTAAACCAAATACGCAGACAGCCTTGTTTTACGAAATACATTCGAGAAGCAATCATGCCTTCGCGCAAAAGAATAGTTTTTGCGGGAATAGATTGCTCCGCAAATAAGTGCTGAATATTCAACCATTTGTTATGGTCTTGCTTAAGTTTTTCAATAAAATGTTCAATCATGAATTGCTCAATGATTTAGAAACAACAAGTAAAATCACATAGTCTAAATTATGTAAATACAATGATTTGAGCAAGGAGAAAATGGGAGAAGGGAAGGAGAAAAAAATAAAAAAAATTTCATCCTTACTCTTCAAATCCCTTTTCAGGTTCTTTGTATTTTTTGCATTATTGCCTGAAAACAATTTTCTGCCTGTTCTAAACTTGGTGGTACGTTGAGAAATCTAAAATCTCCATGGCGCCCAATATGATAAATGCCTTTTTTATCCATTAGCTTACGTGTTTTCTCTGCTTCAAGTTCATTTTCGCAACTTACAATTGGATATGGATGATGAGTTAGCTTGTGAGTAATGTATCGTATTTCCCCACTAAATATATTCATTTTTTCGACTGAACTTTTGAAATCCTCAATCATTTCATTAATGTTTATTTTTTCATCATAATTAGAAGTGTATTCGACGCATAGTATATGTTCTTTCGAATCTCCATAAATATGAGTAAAGTCTGTAATTCTCTTCCATTTGCCAATAAATGAATGATTATAGTGCGAAGTGAAATTGAAATTTGGAACTGCCCCAAAATATAAAGATATTAATTTTACATACTTATTGTCTGACAGATCAAAGCGAAGATTGCCAGAATCATCAAATGTTGGGATAGGGATTGAAGAGATAATATAATCAAAGTTGTTGTAATTATTATGCATGCAGCAGACAGTATACTTCCCATTTTCATTAATGTTTACTGATTTAATATTGTGTTCTAAAAAAACATTAACTCCATTATTGATTAAATCTTGATAAATAAAATTAAAAATATCTTGAAACAATACATCTTTTTTGCGTGCAATTGAATGCCATTTGACTTTCGATTTGTTGTTGAGTCGATTTTTGAGTTTGCGAACAATCACAGCAGGATTTCCTCTTTCAAGGCCACCCATTCTATCTTTAGCAAAAGTTTTACTCATTTTATTAGCATCAAAATGAAACATCCGCTCAAAATAGTATTTAAGACCTGATTTGCGATATAAATAATCTCCGATCCAAAATTTTGCATAAGTTTCAGAATTTGATTTGCTTAAATACAGCAATCTACCAGTGATAATAGACAAGACAATTAAGGCCAGTGAATGATAGCCATTGTCTTTTACAAATTGCTTGATTGTGAGCGGAAACTTGTCTATACTAAGTTTCGGTGTTGTAATTGTGTAATATGGAGTGTAAGGGAAGAAAAAGTCAGAAATCCCCGGGAAAAGTTCCAAAATACTGACGTCGAAAGGGAAAAAGAAAGGACCAATATCTACAATTTGATTTTCAACAATAGAGCTATTGAGCAAACCACCGAGATGATTATCTTTTTCGAAAATATGTACATCTACATTATTGCTTGAAGCCAGTTTTTTGGATAAGTAAGCAGCACTGATACCGCCCCCTAAAATTGCAATATTGATTTTATTTTTCATAATTATCCATAAGAATCACTTATTAATCCAAGCTTTTAATTTTTCTATCTTATCTTCATTTGTAGATATCCATTTATTGACTTCATCAAATCGAGAAGATTGAGAAATATAATAGCAAAAAGCTTCGGTATTATCTGTTTTAATTAAGTCGGAAAATTTATCTACGTATAAATCCCAATAATATCCAGTTTTATTTTCTTTAAATCTTGACATTGATTCAAGAAAAGCTTTGGTTGTAGCAACGAAAAGTTCGAATTCTGTTTTGTTTTTATTTATATCAGAAAGATTTGCAGCTACAATCAAGCTAAGAGACATCTCCGGAGAGGCAAATTCTTTGTCTTGCATGATATTGGATGGAAGATTAATATTAACACCTTTTTCTTTGTTTTTTTCTACACCTTGTCCGAGCATTCTTCTTAATTCATAAAATGTCTTAGCTGATCTTTGACTTTTAGGTTCAAGCATAAGAGAGTAATACAGAGCGAGCAAGGATTTTACTCTTTGTCCTTTAGCAGATAAAATTGCACTTAAGAGTACGTGGCTGCTAGCATGCGAAGGTTTAGCAGTAGCCGCATTTATTGCAGCAGTTTCTGCTTTGTCAAAATTCTTAATGTTATAGCATGTTAATGCTAAATTGTAGCTCAATAAATGATATTTTGGAAATTTTGATAAACCTGTTTCGTAAACTTTAATAGCTTCATCTGGTTTGTTAAGCATATCTAATGAGGTGCCCCATACAATATAAGCTTCTGATTGAAAGAAATTAGCAGTTTCTAAAACCTTTTTGCTGTAAGTGATGGCTTCATTGTATTTACCCATTGTCAAATAAGTATAAGCGATTTCGTAACAAAGCGCAGATGAATTACTGTCAATAAGAAGTGCTTCCTGGTATTTAGAAATAGCTTCGTTGTACTTACCCTTGTCATGTAATTGAGTACCTTGGAAAATTAGTTCGTCAATTTTTGAAGATTGGCTAAATAAAGGCAGAGTAAGAAATAATAAAGCGATAGATATGATAAGGGATTTCATAATATAAACCTTATATAATTTATTAAAAATATAATAATTAGCTAAGAATATTTCAACACATTTAT
>JAUQWR010000482.1 GCA_030835065.1 Candidatus Kapaibacterium sp. | reverse complement strand
TAGTAGTCCTAATTTAACTGCTGAATATTACAAGACAACTGACGGTGGAGTAACTTGGCTTCCTCAAAAAATAAGTGAAAATTATCTCAGTTATAGCTTGTATTTTCAGTATTATGATTCATTGGGTAATGGATTTAATCTGTTTTATGAAAATAAAGCAGACTTTGTACCAGTACTTAGTAATGATAATGGAGAAACATACTATTTGTCGGAAGACACAATCAAAATAAATAAAGCCAATTTAACATTGTGTGAATCATATTATAAATCAGATGATAAAATATATTTTGCGATACCTATATACGGAAACAAAAATAATGGAGGATATACACATACAGTATTGTATGAGATAGATGAGAACAAAAGAGTAAGAGAAAAATATCGATATGATTCGCTATATTTCATTTCCCAAATATTTATTGAAAATAAAATCTATGCAATTGCCCGATATATGGCAGCATTCGATTCAAGCCAAGTACCAAATAAATTTTTGATAGATTATTATTGTTTATTAGAATCGACCGATAATGGTAAAACATTTGATCAAATTGATGTTAAATTGCCAAATTATTCTATATTTATGGAAAAACTGTTTAAATATAAAAATTATTTGTTGTGGGGATCAGGTGTGCTTTCAAATCCATTGATGTTATATTATGATATGGCAAGCAAGAAACTTGATTCAATAAAATTAGGAATACAATTAAACTTCAGTTACAATAAATTTTTTGAATATGAAGGTGATTTATTTAGAATAAATATTGATAATTCAATAGAAAGATGGATCAATTTTGAACAAGATAAGACAACAACGGTAAAGATTGATCCAAGTGAAATATTTGGACAATGGGATAATCAGATTCAAAATAACACAAGCAAGGGAAGGGATCAGCTCCACGGTGTGTTTAATCATGGCAGCAATCCATATATATTAATCGGAAGCACAGATAAATCGCAGATTGCTAAGATGAATTTTGCGAAAATAATATCAAATAAGCCTGTTTCAGTTGAAGAAATTGAGACTAATAATGATTATCTTTATATAAGCAAGCCATATCCAATACCGGCAAAAAATCAAATACAAGCCAAAATATATTGGGATAAAGGAAATGAGATAAACGAAAAAAATATAAGCATGTACAATATATTTGGAGAAGAGATGAAACCCAAAAGTATGAGATTGGAAATTGATGATATAACAAGTGGAAACTTATATATAGATTGCAGTAATTTGATTAATGGCACTTATATGATAAAAGTAAAGAATGAAACTACTCAGAGAGGTATTCCAATTGTAATTGCTAAATAAAAATTATTTATTGCTATTTATAATTATGTCAGCACTACGTTTTATACCCGAGAGTTTAGTTCTTTTGACCGGAGAATTTTTAAATCTGGCAGAGAAAAACTCTTGGGTATATTCTTTTACAAGATTTAAATCTAATGAAGTTTCATCATAGCGTGGTTTGAAAGCAGTTTCCAAAGTAAAAATCTTTTTTGCGTTCCAAGGGCACACTTCTTGGCAAATATCGCAGCCAAAAAGTCTGTTGCTTATACCCGATTTCACTTGTTTAGAAATTTCTGCATCAGGTTTAGCTTCTATAGTAGCATAAGAAATACATTTATTACTATCGATTACTTTGTCGGCAATAATTGCATTTGTAGGGCATGCAAGAATACATCGTTTGCAAGAGCCGCAGTGGTCATGAATTTCATTGTCGTAATCAAATTGAGCTTGTGTAAGAATAATTCCGATAAAGAAAAATGAACCTATGCTTTTATTAATAATATTACCATTTTTGCCTTGCCAGCCGATTCCTGCTTTTCTTGCCCACTGTCTTTCGAGAATCGGTGCAGTATCCACATAGCATTTAGATTGAACTTGTTGTTTAGATTGAATGAAATCTACAATTTTTTGAAGCTTATCTTTTATTATAATGTGATAATCATCGCCCCAAGAGTACCTTGCAAGTTTGCCATAATTTGGATTGCCTATATAATCGAAATCAGTTTTATAATTATGAGCGAACACAATAACTGATTTGCACTGATCGAGCATTAACCTTACGTCGTGCCGTTTGTCTTGATAATTTTCGAGATAATGCATCTCTGAATGATAAGAATTATCAATCCATGATTTATATAATTCAAATTCGGCATCTAAAGCCTGAGCTTGAGCGAATTTAGTATCATCAAACCCAAGACTTTTTGCATAATCTATTATTTCTTGTTTTAAATTCATCTACAATTTGATACAAGATTTGATAATAACCTGGTTATTAATCCATAGTCTATAGAAATAAACACCCTGCGAATATTTAGAAGCATCCCACGAAAAGCTTTTAGCACCGCTTTCGGCAAACTCATTGCACAAAACTTCTATTATTTGTCCCTGAGTACTTACAATTTCGAGTTTAATATTAGATTCGTTTAGCAAATTGAAGCTAATATTTGCAATTTGGTGTAGAGGATTTGGGTAGCAAGAGAGGTTCAACTCGTTATTATCAATCGAAGCATTAGTTTTTTCGTCAATGATAGCAGTCCAAATCGACATTTTGTTGTTATCCATTCTTCCCCAAATAGGGAATACTTTGCCATTGAATGCATCTATACCGGAATAATCACCAAAGAAAACTGAAGAATTTGGAATAAACGAAGAATCGCTAATTGGGAAATCGAAGAAAGTATCTCCGCCGTCAGTAGAGCGTGCCAGATATACATCAGTAGCGTTGCCGTTAGTTTCGCGACGGTCATAAAAGACTATGTAAATATTTCCGGAAGAAGGATCGACTGCCATCCAAGGGAAAAATTGATGGCGTTTGCTTGTGTCTGTATTTACTTTTTTGGGTTCTGACCAAGTAGCGCCATTATCAGTCGATTTGCACAAAAATATATCTGAATTATCTTTTTCTTTAGCATCAGCAAACATAATGTAAATATTGCCTCGATATTTAGAGTTGCTTATATCGCATGCAGTAACAGGCAGACCATTGCATCTCAAAATGCCGGGTATAGATTGTGTCCAGCCATCAATTTGATCTGCAACAAATACGTCTTTGCCCCAAGTTTGCCCAGCGTCAGTCGATTTGTCGAAGTATATTTTATTGTGACCAGCCCATGCTACATAAACTTCGCCATTAGGACCAACACATGGCACAGCGCCTTCTACAGTGGAATCGTTGTCTATACAATCTCCGCCAATATCGCTGATAACAAGTGGTTTTGCCCAAGTTTCGCCATAGTCTGTGCTTAGTGAAAACAAAATTCGAGTGCTATCAGTTTTTAGTTTAGAGCCATATTTATCAAATTCAGTCCAAGTCATATAAATATTGTTTTTATATTTAGAATTACTGCGATCTACAGCCATCCATTCTTTGTCTTGTTGTTTGCCGGGAGTATGCCCCACGCCATTATCGAACTGCCAAGAAAAGCCATTATTATCAGTTTGTTGGACAACAATTCTGTCAATCCAAGCACCATTTTTAGGATTGGAAAGGTGAGCGAAATAGATATTAGCTTCATTATCAAACACAATGCAAGGATCGCCCCAAACACCAAATTGAGATTCTAATTCGGTTTGTTTCCATGTTTTTCCACCATCATAAGAATAATAGAAATACTTAAGATTGGCACCTCCCACAATGTGGTTTGGATTGAGAGGATTAATTGCAATACAAACTTCGTTTGGGTCGATATTATTGGGCGAGCTTATCCTGATATTTGGATATTTGCCCGAAAAAGCATTGCCAATAACAATAAAAAATATAAATAAGTAAATTATTTTTTTCATATTCCACCATATTACTAATTATTGAATTTAAATAAATTGTATGAAATTACCAAGAATAATCAACTATATATATTTTTATACGTATATATGATATTGTTAACTATTTTTTTCGTTATGTGTTATTATTAAGTAGCCATAATTGAAATAAATGGTGATATGTTCGTCCAATATTAAATATAATTAATGATAAAAATGCAACAAATAGGAATAAAATAAATGAATAGTAAACTTATACTGATAATTGCTGCGTTTTTTTGCTGCACAGTATTATCCCAAGCCCAGCCCAAAGCAGCTTATATAATACCTGATATAGCAGCACCCGGAATGAATGTTTATATGGAAATTGTAGCCAATTATGATGCAAATGGCACATTTGGTCCAGACAAAACTTATCTCGGCAATCCAAGCGATAATTTAAAAATTGAACTGGTCAATCCTGCACAAAGTGATTCAGTAACTTTTGGTCCGCTTAATGTTAGCTGGGATGGAAGGTTGATATCCACACAAGTATTTGTAAATCCTAATGTAAAACCAAATTCATGGGATTGGCAGGCATTAAATGCAAGTTATATAGTTGATTTTAAGATAAATTATAATGGACAATTAAGTTCGCCATTAAGAATGTATTTGGTATTGCCCCAAAAACTAGGCGATATATCTTCAAATACAGAAAGAGTATTGGGAGCAGGAAGCTTAGGCAAACGTTCTCCACGAGGAGCGATGATAGTAGATTCATTAATACTTGCAAATGCAACATATACAGTATCAAAATCAGATTGCGATCCCAATACAGCAGGCAACCAAGGCTATTTACCATTTGTTCTTCTATCATTAAGAAAAATCACTGGTGGAACAAATACATTTATTGATGTATCAGGATTAGAGAAAAATGCTGGTCCCGGCGGTGGTGGCGGTGGTGGCAGATTTTATGATGCCGGACTTGCTTCAGGCTCGAAAAATGATGGAGAAGATGGAGGCGATGGCTATACAGGCGGCGGTGCCGGTGGTAGAAACAAAAATGGAATGGGTACCTCAAATGTTGTCTTAAATCCTGGATTTGGAAGTGGAGATAATCCATCAAGAGGTTATTCTCTAAATGGAAATAAACCCAGTTTGACTCCAAATGTATGGGAATCAGCAGGAGGAGGAACCGGACATCCTTTTGGTAATTCAGGTATTGCCTGCTTTGATGGAAATAATTGTACACCTGCCGGAGAGTTTGGCGGTGGATCAGGCGTTAAGCAAAATACGGCTGGTGGTGCCGGTGGATATGGATTTAACGGACAAGGTCCAAATGGTTCCGGTGGGCAAATTAATGGAAACAATATGTCTGTTCCACTTGCAGGTGGATCAGGTGGTGCCGGTGGCAATCCTCAATCAGGATTCGGAGATAATCGCTCCGGTAATGGCGGTGGCGGCGGTGGTGCAATTGTAGTATTTTCGGAAGAAGTATATAATTGTGGTGTGCTCGCAAACGGCGGAAATGGTCAAGGTGGTATTGATAAGTCTGATGGTGGCGGCGGATCCGGAGGATTTATTGGTGCTTATGCTAAATTAAAATATGATAATAACGGTGCTGCTACTCTTTCTGTTGCCGGTGGCAAAAATGATCAAAATTTGAAAGGTGGCGGTGGCAGACTTAGATATGATAATCCTGCAAGTAATATTACTCCTATAAATAGTGATTTCACTTTCTTTAGAGGTCCTAGTACTGATACTACTAAGTATTTTAAACGAAAGAAGTTTACCGTTAACGGATCTAAAAATGGTAATGATTCAATATCTATATATTTAAAGAGAAATAAGGATGATTGGGCTTTTTATGCCGGTATTCCTTCTGGACTACAAGCTTGGTCTATTGATATAACTCCAACAATGCAAGATTCTTTAATATATCTTGTTGTTGGTCAGTCAGTAAAAAATCCTTCATCAGCTCAATATTTATATGAGCCTTCGATGGTATTTTCGCAAGCAGCTGCAAACTTGATGCGTATTGATAAAACTCCGCATTTGTTTGCTGATTCTGTGGTTATAGACTCGTTAATTAATTGTGTAGGAAATATAAGAAGGCACGCAATAGATATTTTTAATATCGGCGAAGCAGATTTAATTTTAGATCTACCGAATGCAAAATTTTTGCATAATAGATTGAGTTTAGTTACAAAATTAGCAACAACAGTTAAACCTGGCAAAGATTTTAGCCTCGAGGTAGAGTTTGTGGTGCCACCAAATTGGAACCAAACAGTCTATGATACATTGGTGATACCGCATAATGATTATTTTGGACGAAAGAATCCATGGTTGATAGCTTATGAATTTAAACCTATTAAAATTAAGCCTCGATTGTATGAAATAGTTGAAAATCAATATAAAACATTACCTGCTGATAAAACAATAAGAAGGACAATATGTTCGGAAGATTCTTTGAGATTATTGTTTGCATTAGAAAATGATAATGAAAATTCTAGTGAATTAGAACTTATATATACAAGTGATATTAATCTTTATAGTGCTTCAATTTTAGGTAAAAAACAATTATTGCCCAGAGATACTACAACATTTGATGTTGTTTTCAAAAAGAATTCAGCTGTTGGAACATTTAATACTGCAATATATGTTAAGATGAAAGATTGCGATTATCCTTTGGATACAGTTTATGCGGAAGTAACAGTAAATCAGGCAAAACTTCAATTTGTAGATAATGGTACATTTCCTGATACAAAAGTGGGAAA
>JAUQWR010000045.1 GCA_030835065.1 Candidatus Kapaibacterium sp. | reverse complement strand
TTTTGAATTATTGATTACTGAAGATATTCAAGCTTATGCAGATGAAAATATGATTTCAACAGTTATAAGAAATCTATTGTCAAATGCTGTTAAGTATAGTTACAATGGTGGAATAATCCAGATATCAGCAGAAATGAATCCTAACGAAGTTACTATTACGATAAAGGATTACGGCGTTGGTATGAAAAAACAAGTGCTCGAAGATCTTTTTAAGATAGAAAAAAGCCAATCCACTCCTGGAACTAACAACGAAAAAGGCACTGGATTTGGATTGATAATAAGTAAAGAGTTTATTGATATGCATCAAGGCAAAATAACAATAGACAGTTATCCGGGCGAAGGCTCGAAATTTACAATTATTCTGCCTTGCCGGACTTCTGATTTATCTTTCTAAAAATATTCAATACAGGATGCATTCTTTCATCGTCATCTACCAATTCTTTTTGAAGAGCATTGAAAGTTCTTACTTTAGATTTTTGAATAATAAACGATGCAAAAACTGAAGAAAGCACCAGAGGCAGAATCAAATCATAGTTTTTACTAATTTCGAATAGAATTATACCACCAGCCAATGGAGCTTGATAAGTGCCCGCCAATACAGCGCCACCACAAACAATAGCATAAAGACCCGGATTGGTGTTTGGAAATATAAAATCTAATAATATACCAAAACAGAAACCAAACATAACTCCGGCTTTGATGGAAGGTGCAAATGTGCCACCGGCACCTCCACTAGCTAAAGTAACAGCATTCGATATAGGCTTTATAATAATAGTAAACCCAGCGGCTAGCAGCCACACAATCAATACATTGTCACCTTTGAAATATTTGAGGAGGGGTTCGAATATCGAGCCCAATACTAATTGCCAGCCATTACCTGCGATTGCATTATTAATAGGAGAATAAGTAGTTTCGAGCATTGTCGGAAGCATTACAACAAGAGTACCTGCCATAAATCCACCAATTGCAGGCTTCCATAATTCAGGAATTTTGATTAACTTCTTACTAACAATTCTTGCAGTAATCTTATAAGATTTTAAAAAGTAGAGAGCAACAAATCCGCTCAAAATGCCAGCTATACTTAGGAACAAATAATCTAAAGGATTGACTGTAGTTTGAGCAGGAGCTACTAAAAGTTGGGAGTCACCAGCCAGAAATCTTGTTGTGGCAGTTGAAAAAACGGAAGCAACAACCAAAGATACAAAAGATCTTATACTCAAATCTCCAATAATAGCTTCGGAAGCAAAAATAATACCTCCAATCGGAGCATTGAAAATGGCACTGATAGCAGCAGCAGCACCAGCTCCGCACAAGGTTTCAGTTCGTTCGGGTTTGAGTCTTAGTATTTGCGCAATAGTAGAGCCCAAAGAAGCGCCTAATACAATTGTTGGTCCTTCTCTACCGGCACCTCCGCCTGTACCAATTGATAAAGCAGCATAAATAATTGATTTTATAGAATTACGCCAATCAATTTTGCCCTCGTTGAATACTAAAGCACTAACGACAGTATTTAAGCTTTCAACGGTTGCATTCTTAAAAAGTGTTTTTTTAAGTATGCCAATCATTAAACCACCAAAAGCAGCAATAAAAGGTATAATT
>JAUQWR010000481.1 GCA_030835065.1 Candidatus Kapaibacterium sp. | reverse complement strand
TTTTTGAACGTATTAGAGAAGAATTGCATCACGGACGCTCGCTTAGAGCTTCTATTGATGTTGGTTTCCGCCAAGCTCTTAATGCTATCATCGACTCTAACGTTACTACATTTATTACCGGTGCTATCCTTTACTTCTTAGGTTCCGGTCCAATCCAAGGTTTCGCTTTGACTCTTATGATTGGTATCATATTTACTTTGTTTACAGCTATTACTGTTACTAAAGCTATGATTGAAATGATATTAAGCAATGGCGCAACAACATTTGATTTCGGTCAACCAAAATTAGAAAAGAATTAATAAAGGAAGCATAAAAAATGAGATATTTTCATGATACAAAAATAGATTTTTTGGGAGCTCGTAAATACTTTGTATGGTTTTCTCTATTGCTTTCTGTCGGTGGCATTATCATTACTCTTATTACTGGTGTTGAGTATGGTATCGATTTTGAAGGTGGTACTGAAGTAGCTGTCTCGTTCTCAAAACCAATCCATACTGACGAAGTTCGTAAAGGATTGCAAAACTCTGGTCTTCAAGGTGTCGAAATTAAATCTTTCGGTCAAGAAAACCAATTCTTAGTGCGTACTCGCGAAACAGAAAATGCACAAGAAAAAGTAAAAAATGGCTTGAAAAAATCATTTCCTGATGAAGAAATCAAAATCTTGAAAGAAGATAAAATCGGTCCAAAAATTGGTTCTGAATTGAGAACTAAAGCATTTTTAGCTATTTTAGCTTCTATCGTAGCTATGTTGATATATATCGCTTTCCGTTTCGAATTGATGTTTGGTATTGGAGCTATGGTAGCTCTTGTACACGACGTAATCATTACCTTTACTCTTGCTATGATTATGAACAAACTTGGCATAGTGAACTTGGAAGTAGATCAATCAGTTTTGGCTGCTATGCTTACCGTTGTAGGTTATTCTGTGAATGATACTGTAATTATCTTCGACCGTATCAGAGAAAACCGCGTTAAGCATAAAGGTATGAACTTTATCAAACTTGCAAACTTAAGCATTAATGAAACATTGAGCCGTACAGTAAATACTGTAACAACAGTAGTACTTACACTTTTGGCATTGCTCTTTGTGGGTGGTCCGGTGCTCCAAGGCTTCTCTGTAATTATGTTGCTTGGTATCTTGTTTGGTACTTATTCATCAGTTTACGTTGCTAGTGCATTCGTAATCTTCTATCTCGAAAAATTCAAGAAAATCGATTTAGAATCTGGTTCACACGAAATTATTGATGCTGCAAAAGCAAACTAAAGTATTATTAAATATAGACTTTACAAGAAAGAGCTGCTCCAAAAAAGCAGCTCTTTTTGTAATTATGAAATAATGAATTATGAAAATTTTCTTTTTAGTTAAGCTAAAAATTTGTATTATTGAATATATTAAATTCACAATATTTTATAGGTTATGGAAAACGTCCAAATAAGTTGTGCATTAGTTGATGGCAGAGAAGATATAGCCTTAATAAAATTGAATCCGCAAGTGCTGGGTGGTCATGACGCTTTAGCGTTTACTTCGATAATTCAAGACTTGGGCACTAAGCCATTGAAAGCTGTTGTAGCCGATCTTTCCGGCGTCATTGTAATGAATAGCTCCGGATTGGGTATGTTGGTAAGCGGATTGAGTTCGCTCAGAAAATATAATATCCCTTTTCTGTTGTTGAATGTTCCTGAAAAAGTAAGCAACCTTCTAGATGTTACTCATTTGAATAAAGTATTCAAATTGTATGATAATCTCGAAGAAATCATAAGAAATTACTAATCGAAATTTTGTTAATTGCAGAGAATTGTTGTGCTTTTGCTAAGCTCAACAATTTTCTATTATTTATTCTGTAACTTATACCATTTTAGACTGTCAATAATTGTATTATTATATTTTTTTTGTATTTTAGTAAGTCTATAAATTTTTGTTTTATAAATAGGTATTTATGAAATCAGACGGTACGTCTTTTTTGAATATTAGCGGAGAATTAATGAAAAACTTGTTTTTTAAAGCACTTGTAATGCCTATATTCTTGATTTTGGCTCTCGGAACTACTTATGCTCAAAAAGTAGGATTTATGAATTCTGAAACAATAAGAGATAAGTTTCCTGA
>JAUQWR010000480.1 GCA_030835065.1 Candidatus Kapaibacterium sp. | reverse complement strand
TTTGAGTTGCAAATACAGTAAATACAGGACTCAAGCTAAAGGTTTCTTCACCAATACTTATTTGTTTTTCTTGCATAGATTCGAGAAGTGCAGATTGTACTTTGGCAGGAGCTCTATTGATTTCATCTGCTAAAATAATATCAGCAAAAAGAGGACCTTTTTTGACAGAAAAATTTGCTAATGCATGATTATATATCATTGTGCCGGTAAGATCAGCCGGTAATATGTCTGGAGTGAATTGGATTCTATTAAATTTTGCAGAAACAGCAGATGCAAGACTACTGATAGTCAATGATTTTGCCAGCCCGGGCACACCTTCGATTATGCAATGACCACCGGAAATAATTGAAATAATTAATTTTTCGATTAGATTATCTTGCCCAATAATTGTCTTGTGCAATTCGCGTTTCAATAAATTAAATTTGTCTTTGATTGAATTTAAATTAAACTCATTTTTTTCATAATTCACTTTAATACTCCTGACATTTAATCGTTGATAATTTAATTAAAAAATCAATATTTGCCAAGAATTGATTTTGGCATAATATTTAGTCTGAAATAAAATAAATTGTATATGAAATAAGGTGGATTGTGAAAAAGAAATTAAGTAAACAAACATCGACAATAGCCGCTATAGTATTATCTACTTTGGCATTTGTCGCATTTTTGCTCAATTCTCATTTGATAGCCAATAGCTTGGTGATGATAATAATAGCAATTTTCATAATTGCTCCTTATCGAAAAGTATCTGAAATATCAAATAGATTGCTATTGATGTTTTCTTTGGTTTTTATTGGATGGATAGGCTCTAGCTTGGGCATGACTTTACTGCCTTTTTTAATTTCATTTATTATTGCTTATATTTTAGATCCTATTGTTGTTGCACTCGAACGCAAGCACATACCAAGATGGATGTCGGCTATACTTGTAGTTTTGGGATTTGTTGGAGTGATTAGTGCCATTGCTATTTTTGTATTTCCAGCAATTTTCGACCAGTTGGATACAGTAATAAAAAGAATTTCCTTCTATGTGAAGCAAACAACAGACTATGTAGAGAGTGATAGATTTTATAAGCTTCTCAGATCGTTTGGACTTCCAAAAGAAACTGTAAAGAGTCTGGTTCATGAACAATTATTGCCAAAGTTGGAATCGATTTTGAGTATTGTTTTCAATAGCTTGTTGTCTTTATTAAATAGTTTATCGGCTGTTGCCACTCAAATTGTAAATGCAATCATTATACCAGTCCTAACATTTTACTTTCTTAAAGATTTCGGAAAGATGCAACAATCACTGAAGTCAATTCTGATTGTTAAAAACGAAAAATTATTAAATGATTTAAAAAGAATCAATTTAATGTTGAGAAAATATATAGGATGGCAAGTATTAGCAGCCTTTATAGTTGGCACAGTGTCCTCTTTGGTATATTCGGTATTTGGAGTACCCTACCCGATTGTTATTGGTGTATTGGCAGGATTGCTCAATCCGATTCCATATGTGAGTATTGTGTTGAGTATGGCAGTTGGTGCACTTACTATTTTGTTAGTAAATGAAGGGAATGTATTAGAGCAAATAATTGTAGTTGTAGCCAATATCAGTATTTTGCATTTTATAAATGCATATTTCT
>JAUQWR010000479.1 GCA_030835065.1 Candidatus Kapaibacterium sp. | reverse complement strand
TACTTTGTCGGATACTTTTATGCCCAACAATTTTTCCATACCCATCACATAGGGCCATTCGTTATTCATCGACGCAATGTAGTCCATTCTGTCGATATAAGGAATCACCTGTGGATATGTCATGTTTTCGGCATGTTTTTCGAAGCAGCGGTGCAGATATCCAATATGAGGAATCACTTCAGTTACGATTTCGCCTTCGAGCTCGACTTCTAGTCTTAGCACGCCGTGAGTCGAAGGGTGTTGAGGACCGACGTTTAGTCTCATCCTCTCTGAATGAACCATTCCAAAATCAATCTCAAATGTTTTTATCTCGCCCACAATAAACTCTCTATTTAATTATTTAATTAACTTATTAATATGGTACTTTAAACCCGTTATATTCTTGAGGAGTAACATAATCCTTTCTCAAAGGATAGCCTTCCCAATCATAAGGGCTTAGGATGCGTATCAAATTCGGATGATTTTCGAAAATAATACCAAACATATCAAAAGCTTCTCTCTCGTGCCAATTAGCAGTTTTCCATACTCTTTCCACAGTATGGATTGTTGGATTTTCGCGGTCGAGAATGGCTTTAAGAGTAATTCTGTGCTTGAGCTCAACGGAATAAAGATGATAAACTACCCCAATACTATCTTTATAGTCCATACCGCTCAGATTGGCTAGATAATCGAATTTAAAACCTTTATCATCGCGCAAACCAAGGCAGACTTCCAAAATTTTGTCGGGGCTGATTCTAATCCAAGCTTCTGTAGCTTCATCGCTGACTAGCTCCATTATGGCATCGCCATATTCGGCTTTAAGCTTTTCGTAAATCTCGTTTGCTTGCATAATATATTATTAATTATTAGTAAAAATCTTATTTATCATATAGTTAAAATATCATTATTAATGATTATCAACTTCAACTAATCCGGGAACTACAATCTTGCCTTCAGCAGCATTTTTAGCATCTTCTTCGGCAATTTTTTCGCGTTTGCGGAATATCGCCTGCATTTTAATTTTTTCTTGAAGTTTCATCATTCCTTCAAAAAATGCTTCAGGGCGTGGTGGGCAGCCAGGCACATACACATCTACAGGAATCACTCTATCGACTCCTTTCAACACATGATAGCCATGCTCCCAATATGGTCCGCCGCAATTTGCGCATGAGCCCATTGAAATTACATACTTAGGCTCTGCCATTTGCTCGTATAGTCTTTTGATTCTTTCTGCCATTTTGAGTGTAACAGTACCCGACACGATTATAAAATCTGCTTGGCGGGGGCTGGTTCGTGGAATACATCCGAAACGCATAAAGTCATAGTGCGATGCATTTAATGCCATAAATTCGATCGCACAGCAAGCCAAACCAAACTGAAGATACCAATCGCTTTTTGATCTTCCCCAGTTCAACACATCTTCTGCTACGCCAAGAACAATCCCGCCGGCATTGTAAGGATTGTCTAATTTATTCAATAAACCCATTTCAGCTCCATAATATTACTGTTTTCTTCATCTTAATACTATTTCTTTAAATCTGCTTGTGTCATTATCAGATCTTTAAGAGCAGGAATAACCGGTTTGGGTTTATCCCATTCCAAGTAACCTTTTGCCCAGTCGTAAACCAAGCCCAATATCAATATTAGCACAAAAAATGTCATTGCGCCAAACGCATACCAACCTAATCTTTTAAATACTACTGCCCATGGAAATAAGAACACTAATTCCACTTCAAAAATTAAAAATGCAAGAGCTATTATATAAAATCTTGCATTAAACTGCACCCAAGGGCTTCCTATCGGCTCTTCACCTGATTCGTAGGTGGTCAATTTTTCTGGTGTCGGATTGCTCGGCCTTACTAATGCCGATACAAAAAATCCTACACCGACGAACATTACGCCTATTATGAAAAATATTAGGACTATGCCAAAATCTGTCAACA
>JAUQWR010000006.1 GCA_030835065.1 Candidatus Kapaibacterium sp. | reverse complement strand
CATTAAGTGCATTTTTGAATGCTTTGGTAGGAAATTGATTAGGTTCTTCATCATTATATTTTGACTTATTTTTAATATAATATTGTTTTGATAAAAGAACTGAATTTTTACTTTTTCCATTTTTGGCAAATATCAAGTTTTTCTCAATCATAATATCAATTGTATATTCAGTAATAAATCCTTTCTCTTCTAATTCGTAAAAAAGTATGGTCGTTTCGTAAATATTACTATTAAATATTATTGGTAAGTCCAAACTCCAGAAACGTTTGAATTCGGGATATTTGGACTTAATAAAATGATATTTTGAAAGTATCTCATATAATTTAATGAATTTGCTGATTTCTCCTAACCATCTTACATCAATGAAGTTGAAATATTCCAGCGTTTGATAAAAATTTAGTTTATCAATAAGGAATCTAATATAGCTTGGTAATGCTAAATGTTCTTCTGATTCAATAAATGGATTTTTTTGGGTAGGTCGAATATTTATCATTTCAAGGTCTTGTTTGTTTTTGTCAGAAGATTCTAAATCCAGATTACTAAGTTCAACACCAATTACATTCGGAGTTTCATTTATTTCTATAATAAATTTTATATAATGCAGATTGAATTTCGTCTTGAGTAATTCGAGATTACTTTTTATTTCATCAACAATAAATAAGACTTTATATTCATCCCTAACTAGATTAAGATGTTCCTCAAATTCTTCTCTTTTTGTAGAATAGATTTCTTCGATATTAGATAATTTTCCTGTTCTGTCATTAACTTGAAGTGACATTTTATTCTCCTTTAATTGATTAAATTATCATATAATATTAAACGACATAAACCATCGTAAAGTATCAATAATATTTTGAAAATTTTATTTATGCCAAATTGTAGTTGATACTATATCAATTCATTTATAATAAATCGCTAGTTATTAAAATAAAATTATATTTACATTCAATATTAAAGTGTTACAATGATAGACTTATTATATAATAATAAAAAAAATTATATTTAATTCTTTGTTAATATTAATAATAATATTATATTTACTCCAAAAATTATGGAGTTTTTTTAATGACAACACATGACAATGACAGTCAATATATAATCAGAGATAATAAGAAAAGGGGATCTGTTGGTAATTTTCTTAAAAGCTATATAAATGATAATTCAGAAGTTTCCATTGTGTCTGCCTATTTTACTATTTATGCATATAATCAACTTAAAGAAAAGCTCAACAATATTAAACAATTAAAGTTTCTATTTGGAGAGCCTACTTTTATTAAATCTATTGATAATTCTAAAATAAATAAAAGAGATTTTAGAATTGAAGATGATAAATTAGTTGTTCCTTTAGAAAATTGTTTAACTCAAAAATCTATTGCAAAAGAATGTTCTGCTTGGCTTCAAGAAAAAGCGGAGATCAAATCAATGGTAAAACCTAATTTTTTGCATGGAAAAATGTATCATATCAAACAAGAAAGTGGTGTTGTAAAAGCAATTTCGGGTAGTTCTAATTTTACTGTAAATGGATTGGGATTGAATGGGAGCCCCAATATTGAATTGAATATGATTGCTGATGCTGATCGTGATAAGAAGGATTTAAAAGATTGGTTTGATGAAATTTGGAATGATGATACAGGTTTAGTTGAAGATGTTAAGGAAAGAGTGTTAAAATATATAGAACA
>JAUQWR010000478.1 GCA_030835065.1 Candidatus Kapaibacterium sp. | reverse complement strand
TAAAATTAGGATTTATTTTTGATTAAAACATTCCAAAAATAAAATGAATCCCACCGGTAAAGCCATTTATTTCCATATTATTCAAATTTGAGTTTGATTCGAATAAATTACTTTTTTCGAAAGTTTCGCAGAAACGATATCCAGCCGAAGCACCAATCTTCAAAAAATTAGTTACGTTTGCTTCAAGCTTTATTTCTGGTTCTATCACATAATATGCTGCCCAAGGATTGTTGTTCATATCATTATCGTCGTACATATCATTATCCCAATTATCTTTATCTGCAGCACCAATTCCACCAAATCCAAATAAACAAGCAGCTGATAAGTGAATTGGTTCGATTGGATTGTTGATATATTCTAAAAACAAGCCACCATAACCATTTACAAGCCTTGCTTCTCTTACTTGATTTAATGTATTTTTGTATTCTACTTCGCGGAATGGCAACATACCATTGCCTGCTATACCTACAGCAAAAGTATTATTCATTAACCAAGCTAATCTTCCACCAACCATAATTGAAGTCTTTTTATCGACAGGTCCTATTTTTGTAACTAATGATCCATAAAATGAATGTTTAACTTCTCCACTCTGAAAAATTGTTTTTATTTGACTATTATCTTCAGCATAAGCACTAAATATTGTCAATCCAAATAACATCATAATTGCAAAAATCTTTTTCATTTTCTATTCCTTTATGTTTTAAAATCGCTTTTCAAATTTTACGGATTTTGATACAAAATGTTACACAACAATCATTAAACCATAGAATTTGGGTATTGAATCGACAATTTTGCTGGTTAAACTACTTTGAAGAACTTTTTTTGCTTCAAAGAAACTGAAACTAAGGAAATCAAAACAGGTACTTCAACCAAAGGTCCAATTACAGCTGCAAATGCCTCACCTGAATTGATACCAAAAACAGCTATTGCAACAGCAATAGCCAGCTCAAAATTATTGCTAGCGGCAGTAAATGCCATAGTTGCTGTTTGTGGATAGTTTGCCCCACTTTTTTTACCCAGCTAGAAGGAT
>JAUQWR010000044.1 GCA_030835065.1 Candidatus Kapaibacterium sp. | reverse complement strand
ATAAAGAGTAAGTCTTTTTCGAAGTTTCATGTATATAATCATTGGTATCATAAAGAAAAATGGATGCGCCAGCCAAATAGCAAAACCTGATACCATCAGATAGGGATCTGTTTCAGACCGCCAACTACTAATCCACCAATTAATTATACCATGATAAAACCAAAATGCCACATATAATTTTCTAAAAATATTTATAGGTTGCTCTTCGAATACTCTCAAAAAAAACAAAAATCCTATAAAAGACAATAATCCGAAAGGATATGGCGGAAATGAAAATCCCAAACAAATACCGCCCATTATCATCATTAACCAGTGGCTTTTATTCTTTGTCATAATCCATCTGTATATTCAATAAAAATAAAAAGTAAAATTAATAAATCGCAGCAACAAGTTAAATATAAATTTTAACTTTTTAATAGAAAACTCAGTTAATAACAAATTAATCTCTTGTTTTTTCGTTAATTTCTATGAAATGATAAGATTATGTTATCACATAACAAAAAAAACGGTTAATTTGCATTTTTCTAAATAAGGTTTGGAGCTCAAATTGGCGACAAGATTTTTTGCTTTTGCATTTATGTTATTTGCTGCAGCATTCAGTTTAAATGCTGAATCACTATTTCAACCATACAATTTAGACTTCGAAGATGGTTATTTGAAAGAAATGCCCAATGGATGGCAGACACCCCAAAAATTGTTCAAAATGGGCTATCAAATCGGGCTTAGCGATTCTATGAAGCAAAATGGCAGATACAGCCTTCATATGAAGTATGTTTACAAACCTGCTGATTCTACGGTCGATCTAGTAGGCTCGGTTTTTCAATCTATAAAATCTAATCCTTATAAAGGCAGAAAAATAAAGTTTAGTATGGCTGTCTATCCTATACTCGATATTGGCGCTACTGTCAAAGTTTGGGTTAATACCAGAGATGTTTTCGATGGTATGATCAAAATCGTTCGTTCGGACAAACAAAAACCTAAACAAAGACAATGGCAGCGCTTCGAAGTAGAAATTGACGTTGATTCTTCTTGCGAAACTATCAACTATGGATTCCTGCTCGAAGGCGCTGGTGATCTTTTTGTAGATGATGCCAAATTTACTGTGTTAGGAGATGATTCTACTCAAAATGATTCTCCGGCTTCGCTTAATCCTAAATCTATTCCTTATTTGAAATCATTTGCTAAACTTTATGGCTATTTGAAATATTACTATCCTTCTACTGAAGGCAGATATGCTAATTGGGATTTAATTTCGATTGCCGGACTTAAATTAGCTGAATCTTGCAAATCAAATCAGGATTTTATTGATAAATTTTCTAACTTTTTCTATCCTGTTGCCCCACTTTATAAGATAAGTGACAAAACCAATCCCGCTCTTATTGATTATAAGCAGCCTAAAGAAGCCGATGGCAAAACTGCTTGTATTTGGCTACATAAAGGTACTTTTTCTGAAGTTGAAAATGAAGTTCAGTCCAGCCGTATAATAAATATTAATGAATCGATGCGAACCAGCGATGGACTTGCACTTCAAGCTATAGATCTTAACGATTTTCCTTCTGGTAATTTTAAATTTACTGTCAAATCAAAAGCTAAAATATTATCAAATGGCTCTTTTGGCGATATTTATTTAAGATTCGAAAGTGGTACATTCCAACCAATTGCTGTTGCCAGACTTAATCAAGTTATTACTGACAGCAAATGGACTACATATACAATTGAAGGCTCTATGCCACAAAATGCAAAAGTATTGCGCATCGGAATATCTCTTTATGGTGAAGGATCTGTTTGGTTCGATGAAATGAAAATGATGATTAGTGGCTCCGACGGAAAATTTAAAGATGTTTCTATCAAAAATCCAAATTTCGAAGATGCTCAAACCAACTTTGTCAATGGCTGGATGGTACCTGAAATGTCCACTAATGCCGGCTATTCGGTAAAGCAAGACAAAAGTACTTTTTCTGAAGGCAAAGCTTCAATAATTATAAGTAACGAAGACTCTCCCGGGATTAAACATCCCGATGCTGGCTATATTTATACTACAAGTATTAATAATGATTTGCTTCTTAGCTTCCCTGCTTGTGTTTATGCAGATTCAATTCAAACATATCCTAAAGCTGATAGCGAATTCGACTATTCAAAATCCGGGAAAAATCGTTATTTCCTTCCTAACAGTTTAGATAAATATACAAACATGACTGTAGCAATTGATGCTTGGTTTGTTTTAAACCAAACACATCCATTTGAAATTAGCAACGAAAAATCTGATGCCGCTCTCGAAGATGCTCTACAATTATCAGCTAAGTCATCAGGTGATGATGCTCTAAACAATGTTTTAAACAAGTTATTGGCTTATTACCAAGATAGCCAGGCTAGAGCCTGGAAAAATACAAATTCCAAACGCTATGCTATTCCTCTTCTTTTCGAAAAAATAAATGATAAAATATATGTAACAGAATCATCTTCTGAACTTAATATTATGCCGGGCACTGAATTGATTGCTATCGAGGGCAAACCTGCAGTTCAATATCTTAGCGAAAACTTTATCCCTTATATTTCTGCATCTAATACTGATTGGGCTTTCACTCGTGCTCTCGCCGAATTTAGAACTGGAGACTATTCCAGCTCAATAAATATTACTGTAAAAGATAGCTCTGGCATATCAAAAAATATAAATCTTATTCGCAATATTCACGTCAACGAATTGATGCCAAACAGGCCTCCCCGAACTATAGAGCTCGATTCTTCAATTATTTATATCGACGCTACTCGTATTTTGGATACTGAGTTCAAAGAAGGCATTAATCATTTGATGAATTACAAAACACTGGTTGTAGATTTGCGTGGTATTTCACAAATGTCTGAGCATTTCTTAGGCATGTTTACCGAAAAACCAATATCGCCTATTCAATGGAATTTGAATTATTATGCTCTTCCAGACAAAAAAATGACGACAATTAGCAATTTAGCTGCTAATATTAAAACTATTTCAAGATTAAAAAATCTTAAAGTAATATTTCTGACAGACAATAGAACAATCGGATTTTCGGAAGCAATAGCCTCGCTTGTAAAATTCAATTCATTAGGCACAATCATTGGCCAAACTACTAACGGCAATGCCGGCGAAATTGCTGCTATCAGACTCCCGGCCGGTTTTAATATGTCCTTTACTATTGTCAAAGGATTTACTCCTGATGGCATTTTGATACATAAAAAAGGTATCGAACCGGATATTAAAGTATTACCTACTTTAGAAGCAATACAAGCCGGGATTGATCCTATTATTTTTAAAGCTTATGAAATTGGAAAATCTAAATAAAGGTATTAAGTGAAGTATAAATTATCTGTTTGCATTATTGCAAAAAACGAAGAAAAAATGCTCGGCGATTGTATTGATTCGCTTAGCTCTTGTGCCGACGAAATCATTGTTGTCGATACCGGCTCCAGTGATAAGACTATTGAAATCGCTAAAAGTAAAGGCGCAAAAGTTTTCTTTTTTGAATGGAACGATAGTTTTGCTGATGCTAGAAACTATGCCCTGTCTCAGGCTACAGGTGATTTTATTCTTTCTATTGATGCTGACGAAAGATTGCTCAATCCTGACTCTCTAATTAGTACTTTAGATAATTCCATTGATATTATTGGTGGATGGCTGGTCGAGGTTATTTCTAATGTCTCGACTAATCAGAATTCTCTTCATTCTTATAGCTCTAATCTGCTTAGATTGTTTCGCAATAGTAATGATATTCGTTACGAAGGTATAATTCACGAGCAGGTGCTCAATTCAATTGCCAGAAAAAAGCTTAAGGTTATCAATTCTCCCGTCAAATTTTCGCATCTTGGTTATGATATTTCTCCTGAAGAAATGAAAAAAAAGGAGTTGCGAAACTTACATCTTTTGAATAAATATATTGAAAACAATCCAAATGATATTTATCATTTAGTTCAGCGTGCCAAGACCTACCAGGCTCTTGGCGAATTGCTTCAAGCCGAAAAGGATTTCGTTTTAGCTCTAAGTCTTGGCAATCCAAATGATCCAATGCGTACTCGAGCACTCAATTATGGCGCACTCAATGCTTATAGACTTAATAATTTCAGTCTTGCTGAAACTCGTGCCTTAGAATCTCTTGAAATTATTGATATCCAAGAATTTGCACATTTCATTATTGCTGAAATGCATTTCGATCAAAAAAGATTTCCTTTAGCTTACGAACATTATAAAAAAATGCTCTTTGCTCGCGAAAATCCATCAATAGAGATGCGTGTTGCAGGCGATTATCTTATCCCTATTGAGCAGCTTTATTATAAACTCGGCAGGTCACTTCTTTTTATGGACGAAATTGAAAAAGCTGGTGAATTTTATCGCAGCGGATTCATGGCAAACCCTAAAGACGTCAATTGCTTAGTCGGGCTTGCTCATATCGCTTATAAAATAAAAAATTATTCGAGTGCCAGGCAATTATTAGAGACTGCAAAAAAAATTGCCCCCAACTTTGCCGAGATTGATAAATTTATTTATCAGGTTGATGTCGAAGAAAGAGGTATCCAAAGTGTTGCAAAGAATACTATGCAA
>JAUQWR010000477.1 GCA_030835065.1 Candidatus Kapaibacterium sp. | reverse complement strand
TGAGTTCTTGATTGATAAAACAAATGAAAAGAATGCAGATTCTGCAGAATTAGCAAAAAACGAAATGAATATGGCATTATTTCTTGATTCTGTTGTCGATGCTAGCAATAGTAACGAATTGAACCTAAAAGGTGAGAGAATCACAATTGCAATAACTGGTATTGATGCTCGGCTGGGGTCTAATGTGCCCCATGCCGATGCCAATCATGTTGTCAATTTTTGGCTAGATACCGGTATTGTCGAAGTTATTTCTGTGCCTCGTGGTACTTTTGTTGATGCCGGCTTTCCTGACACCTCTAATCTTAACTACCTTGCAAACCTTCGAGCCAATCGCGGACGAGACAGATACCTTCAAGAGTTAGCTAAGATTGCCGGTATTCCTAAAATTGACTATTATGTAGAATTTGGATTTTCTCAAGCAATTGGCATACTCGAGTTGCTTGGTTTCAAAGGCAATGCTGTGCAAATGCTAAGAGTGCTGCGATCTAGAAAATCTTTTTCAGTTGGTGATTATCAAAGAGCTTTTAATCAAGGACAGTTTATCAGACAGATGATTTTGAGCCAATTCCATAAAGCTGATAATATTAGTGGAGATCTTCTTATTAATGGCGGATTGATGCTTACTGAAACTAATTTGAATAAAGATATTGCCAATTACATTGTCAAAAAATTAAATAAACACGGATTTCCTCGATCTGCCCATGATGTTTCTGTCAAGCTCAAACCAAAACTTACTACAAAGCTTAGTGTTTTCAATTTTACTGACGAAAAATCTCGTGATTCTCTCTATAAATATGTAGCCGAAAAATCTAAATATGCTGATTCAGGTGCTACCGATGTCAAATTTAATGACAATTCCAGAGTAAACAACAGAGCCTATAATGCAATTAAAAAGCATATTGATGCAGCAAAAAAATCAGAAGCAAAAAATCCAAATCAAGTTGTAAGCACTCTAAGAAAAGTATTCGACCAAAAAGCATGGTATCAAATTGTTGATTTAGAGCAGAGAAAATCTGTAAGGCTCGAGGTATGCAATATGCTTATTAATGCTTACACTAAGCTAAGAAAGCCCCAAGATGCTCAAACAATAAAGTCATATTTAAATACAGAAGATAAACTCGAGCAACAAGGTAAATAATGAATTCAATCAAATTGTCGGTTGCAATAATTGCAAAAAATGAAGAAGCTAATATCAAACTTAATTTAGAAAGTATTAAAGATATAGCTGACGAGATTGTTTTGATTGATTCGGGCTCTACTGATAAAACTTTAGAAATTGCTCAATCTTACTCTTGCAAAATTTATCATGAAGATTGGAAAGGCTTTGTGGAACAAAGAAACATTGCAATCCAAAAATGCAATGGCGAGTGGATACTAATTTTAGATGCAGATGAATCTTTAAGCAAGGAAATGGCTGATAATATTAAGCAAGAACTATTAAATCCGAAGTATGATGCTTATTCTATTTCGCGGAGGGTAGATTATCTTGGGAAAATATTAAAATATTCCTGGCAGCCAGATAGTATTGTAAGATTATTAAGCAGAAAATCTAATCCTCATTACACAGGTACTCTGATTCACGAAACACTCGAATACAGCGGAAGTACCGGAAAAATTGGTGGCTGGGCTATTCATCGAACTTATAGAAATCTATTTCATCACTACGATAAAATGGTTTCTTATGCCAAACTTCAAGCAGAATCTTACTATAAAAGAGGCAGAAAATTTAAACTCTTGAATTTATTGATTAATCCAATCACCGGATTCATAAAAATGTATTTTATTAGGCTCGGATTCTTGGATGGAATTCGTGGTTTTTCGGCTGCTTTTGGCGTTTTGTTTTATACGCTTCTTAAATATTTATATCTCTGGGAATTAGAGAACAAATAATTTACTTTTTGAGTATCCAGATATCTTGCGGAACCCAAGCACCTTCCGGTTTTCTTTCAATATGTTCCAGAATTTGAGTTTTAGCAGTCATTTTATGCATAAATTCTTTTGGATGAAATGCAGAATATGTTCTATGTCCTTCTTTAACCTTGCCTCTTACAATAATATTGCCCTTGTTATATTCATCAAGTTCTTCATCAGTCAATTTGCTTATATAGTTATCGCCCTGAGTAGTAACAAACATTATTCCACCGGGTTTAAGTACTCTATAAAGCTCATTAAACCAATCGAAGTGCATTTTTTCAGATAAATGAGTAAAGATAGACAAGCCATAAATCACATCAAAGTAATCGTTATCATAAGGCAATTGAGCTTCTAATTTATTTAAGTTAAAATTAATACCTTTAAGATTTTCTTTGCACCAATTTATAGAATCCGCATTATAATCAGTTCCGTAATACGAGCAATTATTAGCAATTAATTCCGGCAAGTGTCTAATTATGCGAGCAGGTCCGCAGCCCCAATCAAGTATTTTTTTATCTTTAAGGTCAATATGTCTTTTAATATGATCTATCAGCCATTGTGCAGAATCTCTGCCTTCGATGTAATAATTATGATAGTGCATCTGAAAAGATTCAAAGATTAAGTAATCCGGAGGTAACTTTACCTCAGGATATTTAATTTTGAATAGTTTATTAGCCTTGCGATGTTTTAGTTTTTGAAATCTAAACCAAATCAAATCGGCTAAATAAATCAAACCAATTTTACGAAGAAAATTAGATAAAGCAGCTTTATTCATTAAAACAATAACAATAAATAATAAAAACTAAAATTCAATTTACAGAAAATATTCAAAAAAAAGAAGCTGTCACTTTCGAGACAGCTTCAATAATTATTATTATATTTAATCGAATTATTTTTCTAATTCATAATCCATAACTTCAGAATCTTTCCAAGTAGCTTTGTTTTTGCTAAGCATAATATCATAGATCATAGCATTGCCACCGAAAGAAATTGATTTTACGTCGTAACCCAAAACTTTCAAATAAGCAGCAGCATAAGCAGCCGTGTGGCCAGTATAGCAATAAATTGCTATTGGTTTATTTGTAGGGATTGTGTAAAGGTTTGTTGTGCTCTTTAAGTCTGATTTAGGAACATAGCAAGGAGCTCCTGCAACGTGACCACATTCAGCATAGTCTGCAGCATTCCAATAAGCCATAACGAAATATGAAGCTAAATTTGGTTTCAATGAAGATTGTCCAATTGAAGGGAATGCAGCTTGAAGAAGTTCAGCAACTCTTGCTTCAAGAATTTCTTTGCCAGTTGATTTGCCTGTAGAGATACTTGGTAATGTTGTACCTTTTGCAGGTTTAGCAACATCAGGAGTAACGAAATCGGAAGCCCATGAGTTTGTGATTCCATTTTTCCATGAAGCAGCAAAATCGCTGTGCCAAGCGCACATACCATATTTCATGCTGAAAATATTGTTGTATCCCAACATTCTCAACAATGAAGTAGTATAAGCAGCTGATTGTCCTGAATAGCAAATCAAATAGATTTTTGTATATTGAGTTGTGTTGATAGACTTAACATAAGTCAAGATTTCTTTCATAGTTTTGTTTACTGCACCTTTGATGTGTCCTTTATTGAATGCAGCAGTATCGCGTATGTCGATTACCAAGTATTTAGCCGGGTCTGCAGTGATATTTGTTTTCACTTCACTAGCAGTTACAATATTGCTACCAATAGTATTGATATAATCACCAGCAGTAGAACTTTCTAAGTATTCTAAAAGCAATTGTGATTCAGATTTTGCAGGAGTGCTTGGATCATCATCATCATCGGAGCAACCAACAATAGCAAAACTCAAAACCATTAAGAGCAACAAGAAATAAGAATTTAACTTCTTAAACATATACACCTCATAAATATGAAATAAAATTATTTATTAAACCAACTACTTGGTAATTGACCATCGACAGTAACAGATTTAGAAGAAGATTTTTCCCAATCATACTTCAAATCACTTTCAAATAAATACCATTGTTTGTTCTTTGCAGTTCCGTTTTCGTTAGAAATATGACAAGCTGCCGAGCAAGCTTCGCCAGTATTTACTTTAGTTCTAGGAGTCCAGCGCAAAATATTGTGTGGAGTAGTATAGTTATAAACAGGGAAAGCATTGAAGTTTGCTAAGTTTGCAACACCATATTTTGACCAGCTATCAGGAGCCATCAAAGTATGTCTTACCAATGAAAGTTTATATTTGCTCTTAGCATCTTTGAGTGGATTTACGCCAATCTTAAAGTCTTGATATGAAGCTATCCTTGCACCATCGCCACCAATATGGCAGCTACCGCAATTGTTATAAGCTTGTGAGTGGCAAGTTTGGCAAGTAAGATTATTGCCGTGCACCATATGGTAAGTATTAGATTGTGCTATATTTGAATGGCACTTTTCGCATGTTGGTAGTTTATTGTATTTGTATCTTTGTTCAACAAATTCGCCAGTACCATGGATTTCATCCTTTGTATGGCAGCTGGTACATTTCATACCTTTTGATTTGTGGACGTCTTGGACAGTACCCGGAGCTACACCCAAGAATGCATGACCACCACGTGAAGTATGGCAACCAATACAATTATCGAGCATATCTGGTTCGAAGAAATTATGACCACTTCTCAAACCACCGCCCTGAGCAATCGGACGATTGACGTGGCAGTCGCCGCAAGTAGCTGCATGGCATTTTGCACAATTTTCTTTGTATCCATCTTGAACGCTTTTTGGAAGTTTGTCAAATTCGTGTGCACCAGCTAAACCATAGCGAACAGTAACTTTGCGTTTTTGTCCCCAGCCTTGTTCGTGCAATGAATTATGAGTTTTCATTACTTCGTCTTGATGGCAAGATTTACATTTTTCGTCTTTAGCAGTTGATGGCTTTGAAATAAAGTTGCCAGAGTGGGCTACTTTTTTATTATCAGTGCCGTCAGTACCATTATGGCATTTCACGCAACCCATTTTGTAGTGTTCAGACTTTTTAAATTCAGTATAGCCTTCGCCACCAATATAAACTCTGTCGTATGGTTCGACGTGAGGAGTTTCGCCGCCACAGCTAGAGCCTCCACTTGTCGAGTCAGGAGTATAAACTTGCTTAAGATGTGTATAATTTGTGTGGCATCCTTCGCAAGAATTTACTGCAGGTTTATTTGGATCTGAAGGGTCGTCATCGTCGTTAGAGCAGCCGGATAAAAAACCAAGGGTCATTATTCCAATCACTGCAAATAAGTAAAACAACCTTTTCATTACTATCTCCAAGTTCCATTATAAAACAATTATACTTTAAACTTTTTAATAATTTAGATAAATAAAATACAATTGTCAAGCATAATAAATAAACTCCCAACATTTAATCCAATTTTAATTATTCAGCTCATTATTCTTAAAAAAAATCCCCAAAAACCCTGATAAATACACAAGAAGGCTTGCAACGGAATAAACAAGATTTCATAATATAGTCATAACTAAATTGTATCAAACAATCGTTAGTTTTAACTAAAACTCAAAGAGCCGAATTATCTGAATTCGGCTCTTTTAATCCTTTTATATTATTTTGTGTTAATTGTTTTACACAACTGCAGCTAAAGCAAGTTCTCTCGCTAATAAAGATGTAAGTTTTTTTCTATCGAATTGATCAATAAATTTCTTTTCAGGCTGAGGCAATCTGCCTTGTTTCCAGAGATTAAAATAATTATCAATTGCTTCTTCGATTTGCTTAATATTCTTTGGATCGGGGCATAATGCAGCAGCAGATTCTAGAGCAGTTTGCTTAATATTGCCATCGGGAGCACATACAATCATCGGTTTGCGTGCACCAAAATATTCATACATTCTGCTAGGAGTAGCTATATTATTAGGAATCATAAACCAAAGCACATCAGAATCCATCAAATTGCGTATAGCTTCGCTATGAGATACATATCCGGTAGAATCTACAATATCGAGCAACTTATATTTCTTAAACATCTTGATATGACTTTTGCGCATTAGCCCAACAAATCTGGCAGAAATCTTAGATTTGGCATCTGGATTTTTCTTCAAATAATTTGATAATGCTTTTAAGAAATATTTGGGTGTAAGGTCGTCTGGAAATAATCCACAATGAGTAATAGTAAACTTAGAGTTATCAGGTCTTACATTCGAAAATGCATCAAAATCTTCTTTATCATAGCCATGAGGAATAATTGAAATATCATCATGAGATAAAAATTTATATCTCTGAAGCATTTTTTCTTTCATAAACCTATTAATCACAATTGCTCGCTTGGAGTGAGTAAGCATTTTTCTTTCCAGGTCCATACTATAAGACTTATGGAATGGAGTGGCATAGAAATAATAAGCATTATCGACCCACAAGTCTCTATAATCCATCACATAATTAATACTATTTTTTTCGGATAGCTCCTGAGCTACTAAAAAATCGGTAAATGGAGGAGCTGTAGAGAAAATGGCATGTATTTCATTATTATCAATAATTTCTTGACCTTTTGCAACAGCAAGCTTTTTCCAAGATATTCTGCTATCAGGTTGGAAAATAGTCTGAGAAATCATTCTTTTGATTTTTTGGCTGAAATAAGAAGGATATTTGATTGTATTGCCATTCTTAGGTTTAGCCATTTTCGACAAATCAGAATCAGTTCTGACTATTGTAATTCGATTGTTATCTATATCATCAGCCAGAGTTTCGTCGAAAGCATAATAAGCATCTGCCGCGCAAGTAAGCACGATCGGATGCCAGCCATATTCAGGCAAATATTTAACAAATTTTAAAGTACGTTGTACGCCACTTAAACCCATTGGCGGGAAATAGTACGCAACAACTAAAACATTTCTTGTCATCGATTCTATTTCCCGCAAATTATTCCGTATCTATTTGCATATTTTAAATTGAAACCAATTCGCTTGGAGCGTTAGTTAAATAAACGCCGCCATTTCTGGTAATAAAAATATTATCTTCTACTCTAATTCCAAATTTTTCTGGAAGATAAATACCCGGCTCAATAGCTAAAACGCTATCTTCAGGCACAATTTGGTCTTCCAATCTAAAAGTAATAATAGGACTTTCGTGAGTAACCAAGCCGATACCATGACCTAAAGAGTGTTGGAAATATTCGCCATATCCGGCTTTAGCAATCATATTGCGTGCTATAGCATCAATCAATTTGCCGTTCATACCTGGGCGAATAGCATCCATTGCAGCTTTTTTAGCATCATATACAATTTGATAAACAGCTTTTTGATCTTTAGTTGGCTTGCCAATGCAAATCGAGCGTGTAATATCAGAGCAGAAGCCATGAACTTTTGCACCAAAATCCATCAAAACGATTTCACCTTTTTTAATTTTCTTTGTGCTTGGCTGTCCATGAACCAAAGATCCACGAGCACCGCTTACAACAATAATATCAAAAGGATCGCCTTCTGAGCCAAGTTTGCGAGTTTGATATGCTATTTCGGTAGCAACTTCAATTTCGCTCATGCCTGGCTGAATAAAAGCAAGCATTTTTTCGTACACATCTTCGGCAATTTTGCATGCATCTTTGATATATTCTAATTCTTCGGGTGCTTTAGGTTGAGTAAATCTTTCTACAAGATTTGTAACCGGTTTAAATTTTATAGGTCTTACTTTATTACGAATTTCAACAGCTTCGGCATATGCCATTTTATCAGCTTCGAAGCCTAAAGTTTGAACTTTGCTAAATATTTCATTATCTACTATGTATGACCACACATCACGAGTAATATGAGTATGCAAGTTAGGTAATGGATAAAGTTCGGTTTTTATTTGTTCTTCATATCTGTCGTCAGTAAAGAAATGAATTTCATCCGCAGTGACGAACAAAAAAGCCGACGAGCCGGAGAAGTTTGTCAAATAGCGAATGTTAGGTAAATAAGTAACGACGATAGCTTCTACTTTGTTGTCGTCCATATTAAAACGCAACTGGTGGAACCTTCTGTCGATTATTTTCGGATATGCTCCGGAGGTTTCCTCTTCTTGTTTTTTAACTTTTTGTGCCATCGTTTTTGCAAATATTTATATTATACATAGTAATTAGGCGATTCTTTAGTAATCTTAACATCATGTGGATGAGATTCTCTCAGTCCGGCATTAGTGATACGATTAAAAATAGCATCTTTTTTCATTTCATTTATATTAGTGCAGCCGCAATAACCCATAGCAGATCTCAATCCACCGATTATTTGATAAATAGTATCGCCGACATTGCCTTTGAAAGACACACGACCTTCGATACCTTCGGGCACATATTTCGAAATTTCATCTTCAACATCTTGGAAATATCTATCGGCAGAGCCTTGGCTCATAGCGCCGAGAGATCCCATACCGCGATAAATTTTATATACTCTGCCTTCGTATATAATTTTTTCGCCCGGGCTTTCTTCATGACCAGCCAGCATATTGCCCACCATAATACTATCGGCACCTGCAGCAATTGCTTTAGCTATGTCGCCGGTTTGTTTTATTCCACCGTCTGCTATTATTGGTATTTCATACTTATGAGCAACTTCGCTTACATTCATAACTGCAGACAACTGAGGCACACCCACTCCGGCAATTATTCGAGTGGTGCATATTGAGCCTGGTCCTATTCCGACCTTTAGCCCGTCTGCTCCGGCATCTATAAGTGCTTGTGCTGCATCGCCAGTGGCAATATTGCCAGCTATTACCTGCAAATTATTATATATTGACTTAATTTTCTTAACTGTTTCGACTACACCCTTGCTGTGTCCGTGAGCTGTATCAACAAATACTGCATCAACTCCGACTTCTACCAAGGCTGCCACTCTATCCAATGTGTCGGGAGTAACTCCAAGCGCAGCTCCTACTCTCAATCGTCCTTGAGCATCTTTGCAAGATCTTGGGTGCTGCTTTTTCTTTTGAATATCTTTAAAAGTAATTAAACCTTTAAGCACATTATTATCATCCACAACTGGAAGCTTTTCGATTCTGTGTTTTTGAAGTAATTTTTCAGCTTCTTCGAGTGTAGTACCAATAGGTACAGTAATCAAAGAGCCTTTGGTCATTACTTCCGATAGTTTTTCGCTTCTATCGGGTTTGAATCTAAGATCTCTATTAGTAACGATACCAATAAGTTTATGTGACGAATCGATAATTGGAATACCAGAAATATGAAACTTAGCCATAAGCTCGACAGCATCTTCCACAGTATGCTCATTGCTCAGTGTGATAGGTTTCATTATCATACCGCTTTCGGAGCGTTTCACTTTGTCCACTTCCTCAGCTTGGCGTTTGATTGATAAATTTTTATGTATCACACCAAGCCCACCTTCCCTGGCAATAGCTCTTGCCATTTCGGCCTCGGTCACAGTATCCATCGCTGCAGAGAGCAAAGGTATATTCAATTTTATTGATTTTGTCAGATGAGTTGTTATATCGGTTTCGCGAGGCAATACTTCAGAATATCTCGGAATTAGGAGAACATCATCATAAGTAATACCTTCATATTTAATTTTATTAGGATTCATAGCCGATCGCTCAAAAATTAATAAAAAAAAGTGGCTCCATACCACTTTGCCACTTGTTTATCTGCCTTTTGCATTAAGGCATAGTTCCACAAATGCTATATCTGACTTGATTGTAGCAATTTCAGATTCTATTTTAGCATCTTGCTTTTTGGATTGGAGCAATTCCAATTCCTTAGTCAATTTATTTTGGTCAATTTCTTCGAAAGATAATGCTCGCTCGACTAATACAGAAACTTTATTATCTTTGACTTCTGTAAAGCCAGAACTAACAACAAACCAATTTATACTATTGTTTTCGTTGTTAATTTTTACATATCCGGGATCTAAAGAAGATACTATCGGAGCATGGTTATAGAGCACCTGGAAAGGCGATTGCGAACCCGGAACAGCTACAGAACTTGCGTTACCGGAAAATATCACGCTTTGAGGCGTAACAATCTCTACTAAAAGCATTTTGTTGTCAGCCAATTTATCGTCCTTTTTAGTATATTTTCAAATTACAAAATTACGAGTTTTTTTTGGGATTATCAATTTTAAGTTATAACTTTTTTATATATAAAATTATGCCGCGAAGCAGCAAGTCTTTTATTTAATGCTACTTCGCGGATAAATTTATTTTTATTAATTTTAGTGGTCGCCTTTTTTGAATCTTTCCCATACTTCGTCAACTGTGCCGCAGTATGTAAATAATGATTCAGGAACTTCATCTAAATCGCCATCAAGAATAGCTTTAAATCCTGATACAGTATCAGAAATTTTAACGTATCTGCCTTGGAATCCAGTGAATTGCTCTGCAACATGGAATGGTTGGGAGAAGAATTTTTGGATTTTTCTTGCTCTATATACTGTAAGTTTATCTTCGTCTGATAATTCGTCCATACCAAGGATATTGATAATATCTTGCAAATTTTTGTAAGATTGGAGCACATTGACGCAACCGCGAGCTACGTTATAATGTTCGTCACCGATAATAAGTGGATCCATAATTCTTGAGCTTGAGTCGAGTGGATCTACAGCAGGATAAATACCTAATTCTGATATCTGACGCGACAATACAGTTTTAGCATCAAGGTGGGAGAATGTATTAGCCGGAGCTGGGTCTGTCAAGTCGTCTGCAGGCACATAAACTGCTTGCACTGATGTGATAGATCCATTTTTAGTCGAAGCAATACGTTCTTCCAAAGCTCCTAGTTCAGTTGCCAAAGTAGGCTGATATCCTACAGCAGATGGCATACGACCCAACAAAGCAGATACTTCTGAGCCAGCTTGGATAAATCTAAAAATATTATCGACAAACAAGAGTACGTCTCTACCTTCCACATCGCGGAAATATTCGGCAATAGTAAGAGCAGTAAGACCAACTCTGGAGCGAGCGCCAGGCGGTTCGTTCATCTGTCCAAATACAAGAGCAGTCTTATCGATAACGCCTGATTCTTGCATTTCGAGGAATAAGTCGTTGCCTTCGCGTGTACGTTCGCCTACACCGGCAAAGCAAGAATATCCACCATGGTGCTTTGCAATATTATGGATTAATTCTTGAATTACTACTGTTTTACCAACGCCGGCACCACCAAACAAACCAGTTTTGCCACCTTTTGTAAATGGCTGAATCAAATCTATTACTTTGATACCTGTTTCAAACATTTCTTTAGTTGTAGATAAATCTACAAACTTTGGAGATGGTTTGTGAATTGATGATGTTGTTTTAGCTACGATTTCGCCTTTACCATCGATTGCATGACCAGTAATATTAACCATTCTGCCCAATATTTCAGGACCTACTGGGATTGTTATTGGTGCTCCGGTATCAATTACTTTCATGCCGCGTACCAAACCATCGGTAGAATCCATTGCTACTGAGCGAACTCTATCCTCTCCAAGGTGCTGCTGTACTTCACAAACCAGAATAATATCCGAGTTGTCTTCTAATGATTTTGTTGGAATATGTAAAGCATTTAAAACTGCCGGAATGCTGCCGTTCGAAAATTCTACGTCAACTACCGGTCCGATAACTTGTACTATAAAGCCTTCGTTCATACGGTTTCCTCTTATATATAGAAGATGTTATTTATTTCTAATTTTCAATCTTATTCTATTACATATCAATTATGTATTTACAAAAATACTTATACGTGCAAATAAGACAAAGTAATTCTTGAATTATTTTTCAATATATTACATTTGTTGAAAAAAAAATCCATTTTAAAAACTCGATTGACGTTTTGATTCATTTATAATTATAATTATTCAAAAAATGAATGGCTTTTGATCAGTTTTTAATCAAAAGCCATCCAAAAATCTTATTATTTTATATTTATTGTTTTATAAATCTCAAAGGTACGCCATCTATCAATAAATAATATGCTCCCGGAGCCAATGAGCTAATATCTATATTGCCAGCAAATTTGCCTTTGCTTATAAGTACACCATCGATGGAAATAATTCTATATTCTCTCTCGAGCATTTTATCTTCTATACCATCTATTGATAATATACTTGAAGCAGGATTAGGATATATTCTCATTTTACTGAATTTTTCTGACTGAGATGCTACACTTGTAATCTTTGCCTTGTTGTAATATACATCTTTTATCAGTTTCACTCCATCGACCAAAGAGCCTTTGTTGTCTTGGTTTATCAAGGATTTGTTGCTTAAACCAGCGATATCTTCGATAGTACCATCTGCCTCGCCACCTTTAGCAGGAGCAGCAAAGTTGATACAAACTGATACATGTGCTTTGTCGCCGGGACGCATTGAAAAAGGACCGCAGCTCATCAACATTCTTTGGTCTGCCGGACCCAAATCAGATTGCAAGATTTTTTCAGACAAGAGTTGATATCTATCATTTTCGGTTGAAGGATCAATATTTATGTTCCAATTTTTAAACAAATTTACACCAATTTGTTCATCTGGTTCATAGATTAATTTATCCTTTCTAATAAATCCATTATTATCGACTGCAGGTGTTTCAATAAAGGACAAGCCTAAATATCCAAACCCTTTGCCGGCTTCGCCTTTGTCTGTATCAGTCCACGCCACTCCAAGGTTGAGTGTGTTATCTTCTTCGAAAAATCTAATTCTATCATTAGTAGCACCTTGGATACCATTAGGGCTGTAATAAATATCAACATCTATTACTTTGCCAAAGTAGCAATTAAAGAGTGTATCTGCGGAAGCATTTGTAATTTCGTAGTTTATAACCACAATATTCTTTGCTGATTCTTCATCCCAAGTATATATTGAGGATACAACCTGCAAGCCTAATGGATATCCTTTTTGGCTCATAGCCTGCTTGCCACCTTGATATAGATCTAAATCGAAATCATGAAAAGCAGATACTATATCTTCATCCGAAACATAAAGAGGACCATTTGGATAATACTGAGTAGTTCTTTTTAGAGTATCATTAACATAATCATGAAGATATGTGCCATAATGATATTTTTTCTCACCATCCTGAATCCAAAGGGGCCAAGAATATCTGCCTCCATCTACGTTTGGTAGAGGCATACCAGTAATATTATCGAAGTCTGTCGAAAAATACAATCTATTATTCGCAATTTTTGTCAAATTGTTGCTTTCAGTGAAATCAATTCCAGGATAATATTGACCGGGTCTAAACCAGGATGTTCCACTATTAGGATTATAACTCATTTCCACCAATTTAACCAAATCTCCGGTGCTGCTATGGCGTTTTTCGGCAGCAAACCAAAAGCCGGCACCAAAAATATATTGGTTTTCTGTGCCACGTGGCCAAAATCCTGATCCTTTGTTTTCTTTTATATTAAGAAAATTTATTCCATAATTGCTAGCATGAAAACTAACACTACCTTTGGTATTTTTTTGCATATCAAAGACTCCAATTGGAATTCTTTGAATTGTGTTGTCTTTATTATCTCCTGCAAAAGCGTTTAATGCAGATGCAGCGATAATCAACATAACTATAAGACTAAACTTTTTCATTTTATATACTCCTCTGCTTAGTATTTCACTGATATTTTGACTGGGAAATAAATATCATGATTGCCATTAAAGTATAAAGTATCATGATAATCGCCGATTGTATAAGTGCTTGCTACAAACTTTAGAACTAATGATTGGTTAGTAATCGTTGATTCACCATTTGCAATAATGATAGGGAACCCATTAGTTGCTGAATAATCAAAAAGTCCGGTTTTATTTGTATTTTCAATCGAATAGATAATCACATCATCAGTTTGTGATAGATTTGCGATATCTAAATAATGATGGCTCATTGTTCCAACTTTAACCCAGCCCAAATCCTGAATATTAGTATTCAATCGGCTAAGGCTATCGGTAGAATTAATGTATTTTTGAAGTAATTCCTTCTGATAATTTTCTTCAGTATTTATAATATCGCTGCAGGAAACAAGGCTTAGCCCAAAAGCAGCTAATATTAAGACAAATAGTTTATTCGCTAATTTCATTTTAGCACCTTAAAATTTATAATTCACACCATAACTAATGCCATATTTAGAAGCATTAAATGTTGAATTTTGATGTTGATAGATGAATAGGCTATAATCAAAGCCAAAATTGAACCCGATATTATTATACAAGTAATAATCAAATCCTAAGCCCGGGCGAAGGACTAAGCCACCGGAGTTGCCTCCTAGACTTAATTTTAGATAGGACTTGATATTGTTTAGATCGTAAG
>JAUQWR010000476.1 GCA_030835065.1 Candidatus Kapaibacterium sp. | reverse complement strand
TGCTCTGGATGGTTACTTTATCTACGATTATGTTGATAATATTGCAGCATAATGTGGCTCATCTTGGAATAGCTACCGGATTGTGCCTATCCGAAGCTGCAAATAAGTTTATATCATCAAAAATAGCAAAACCAATTTTGACAACAGCCATTTTTGCTTCAATATCTACTTCATTGGCAGAAATATTGGGAATGGCTATTGCTCTGAATATGCTTTTTCAAATTCCGATTAGGATAGCTGCCATTTTAGGAACAATTTTCGTAACGATTATGATTTTTACAAATTCATATAAAGTAATCGAAAAATGGATAATTGCATTTGTATCAGTAATTGGATTGTCTTTTTTGTATGAATTGTCTTTGGTAAATATAGAATGGAATACTGCAATCAAAGCATGGATTAGCCCGAGTTTTCCTGATGGTTCGTTACTAATTATAATGAGTGTGCTTGGGGCAGTAGTGATGCCTCACAATCTTTTCCTCCATTCAGAAGTAATACAAAGCCGTAAGTGGAATCTCGAAGATGAATCGATAATAAATAAGCAGCTAAAATATGAATTTGTCGATACTTTTATGTCGATGCTAATAGGTTGGGCAATTAATAGTGCAATGATCTTATTGGCAGCATCCACATTTTATCAAAACAATGTGAAAGTAACAGAGCTGCAGCAAGCACATCACTTATTAGCACCAATTTTGGGCTCTCATGCATCAATCGTATTTGCAGTAGCTTTGCTGTTTTCCGGAATTGCATCTACAATCACATCAGGCATGGCTGCAGGAAGTATTTTTGCCGGACTTTATGACGAACCATACGATATTAAGGATAACCACTCTCGGCTTGGGGTGTTCATATCTCTGGGCATCGCACTTTTGATAATTCTATTTATAAGCAATCCTTTTAATGGACTTATAATTTCGCAAATGATATTGAGCTTGCAATTACCATTTACAATTTTTCTCCAGATTTATCTGACTTCCTCGGAGAAAGTAATGGGGAAATACAAGAACAAAAGATCATCAAATATTATACTAATGATAATTGGAGTGATTGTTACAATTTTGAATATTGCTCTCTATATCAGTTTGATTAGTTAAGACTTCGAAACAAAACTACATTTCATATGAATGGCTTGCTCTAATATTTTTAGATAAGCATCTCTGGGAATTTCGATAGCACCCAGCTGTTCGGTAAATGAATTAATGTATTGAGAATCAAGGAGAAGGAATTTATTTTTCAATAAATTTGCAATCAAAAAGTAATAAGCTGCTTTAGATGAATTACTTATATGATTGAACATGGATTCGCCAAAGAAAGCTCCACCGACAGCGACACCATAAAGCCCGCCCACAATTTTGCCATCTACCCAAGTTTCAACCGAATGAGCATAACCAATGCGGTGAAGCTCAGTATAGACATCAATAATTTCCTGCGAAATCCAAGTATCCTCGCGTTTGCTACATTCACTAATCACATAAGGGAAGTCGTAATTAATAGAAAAATTAAAGATTTGCTTTTGGAAGAGTTTGCGCATAGATTTAGGAATATGAACGTTATTAAGCGGAATAATGGCTCTCGGGTCGGGAGAATGCCAGTAAATTTCGCCTTCTTTAGATTCTGCCATAGGGAAAAATCCCTCGCAATAAGCTCTAATTAATATGTCGCTAGTAATTATATTCACTATCCAAACTTAAATCAAAAATTAATCAAAAGCAATTAATCGAAATCCATGCCATAAAGTAAATTTTTAAGAGATATATCGGCATAAAGAGTGAAAAAATCCATACCGAGTAGCATGGATTTTTTCATAAAATTATAAGTTCTTAATATTCAAAGTATTAAACGCCGATAGCTTTCATTCTTTCGGTTTGCATTCTATCGTAGTCTGCCAAAAATTGTTTCAAACCAGTTTCGGTGAGAGGATGACCCAAGCTTTGCATCAATACTTTATAAGGAACAGTGGCAATATCAGCACCAGCCAAAGCAGCATCAATCAAATGTTGAGAATGGCGAATAGAAGCAGCAATAATCAAAGCATCGTAGCCTTGAGTTTCCCAAATATCGCATACAGTATTCAAAACTTCGTTGCTCGGAGTAGAAATATCGTCTAATCTACCCATGAATACAGATACATAAGTAGCACCGGCATTAGCAGCAGCCATAGCTTGAGTAGGAGTGAAAACCAAAGTGACATTTGTTGGGATGTCATTATTATTAAGTTCTTTCACAGCTGCCAAACCTGCAGGAATCATAGGTATTTTGATTGTAGCATCAGGAAACCAGCTAAGGATTTCGTCAGCTTCTTTGAGCATACCTTTAGTATCAGTCGAAATAACTTCTACTGAAAGATGACCGCCAATAAGTTTATGAATTTCAAGAATTCTTTGTTTAATATCGACATTTGGATCTTCTTGAGCCAAAAGTGAAGGATTGGTAGTAACGCCCGAAACAAATCCAAGCTCTGCACAGTGTCGGATATGCTCTATATTTGCGGTATCGACATATAATTCCATTACAAACTCCGATAATATATAATTGTAAAATACAAAATTACGCTTTTTATTCTTCAATTAGAAATTTTAGCAAAAATTCTTCTGTTATTATAACGAATTCAATGTAAATAATTTTAAGCTCTTTGAGTTACAAATACTCCAAGAATAATCATTAAGCCTCCGGCAATAAATATACCACTTATGCTGGTGCCAAAAATCATAAGAGAAAGCACGGTTGTAAATATTGGCTGCAAGTTGTTGAATACAGATACTTTGGATGCCTCGATTTTTTTTAGTGCATAAAACCAAATTGCATAACCAATCACAGAAGTACCGATTCCTAAATATGCGATTTCGGCAAAATGAATAGGTTTGAGTACCGAAAAGTCGTAAGAAGGACTAAATAAAAGGAAAATAGGAATATACAATATATAGCCACTGATCATAGTAAGAGCAGTTGTATAAATAGCCCCATATTTATTAGTAATTTTCTTGCCTAAAACAGAATATAAAGCCCAAGAAAAAGAAGCAGATAAACCTAAAAGATTACCAGCAAAATAATCGCTGCCAAAATTCAATCCACGCTCTAGCAAAACCAGAAAAGTGCCAGCAACAGCAATTAAAACACCAAATCCCTTCATAGGTCCAATTTTCTCTTTTAAAAAGAAATATGCAATAAGAATAACAAACGCAGGCGAAAGAGCATAAGCAAGCGCAACATTTGGAGCTGTGGTAAGTCTTACAGCCCAGAAAAAAACATACTGATTGGCAGGAATATTTAAAAAGCCTAAAAGGAGCAGCATCGGCAGATCTTTTTTCTCTATTTTGGGTAGTTTTTTGCGCTTCCATGCAATCCATAAACCAAACACAGTGCAAGCAAGTCCTGCTCTAAGAATTAGCACTAGCTCCGGAGCAACAGCCACAGTAATGTCTTTGCTCACAATATGAGTCATGGAGGCGATTAATTGTTGAATCAATAATAAATAATACATCTATAGCCCGAAAATTTTTAAAATTGTGAAAGATTGTTTCTCATAGTTTAAGTCTTTTGCCGCTTCGATAGCTTGTCTTTTTAAGTATTCGTAATTGTTTTTTATTTGTTCCAAAGCTTGGATAATCTCCCTGGAATCGGGTTGTTTACTGACAATCAATCCAAAATTATACTTCTCGGCTAACTCTTTTATTGCCGGAAGTTCGTTGGCTAATACTGGCAAACCTGCATTAATAAATTCAAATAGTTTGTTAGGTAATGCCATTTCATAAGAAAATGAAATTGGTTCGATAAGGCAAATTCCTATATCTGCGGAGCATGTCCAGTCATGCAGATTTGAATAATCTATCGAACCTAAAAATTTAACTTTATTGTTTAAATTCAATTGCTTAACGTAATTTTCATAATAATTGAGATACTCACCATCTCCTATTATTGCAAAAACAAATTTATCTGAATCTGAAATAGCATCAATAATTGGTTTTATTCCTCTGCCTTTTAGAATAGCACCTTGATAAACAAGTATTATTTTATCTTGCCATTCTGGATATTTTTCCTTTATCAGGGGTTTTTCATTGATTGATTTATAAAAAGGAAGATTATAAATCACATTAAATTTTTTATCAGTTTTGAAATGTTTTATCAAATATTTAGCATCCAAATCGCCTGAAACAATGAACTCATCGACCTTGCGGACCAAATACTTCTCTATGCTACTGATTATATTTTGTTTAAGCCTATGCCCGGCTAATGGACCTAAAGCAGAATAAATTTCTCGACTATCGTAAAATAATTTAGCTTTGCAATTAGAAGCTAACTTAGCAGCAAATGCAAGTGCATATAAGT
>JAUQWR010000475.1 GCA_030835065.1 Candidatus Kapaibacterium sp. | reverse complement strand
TATCCGGGCTAAAGAATCTGTTGAATAGCACCAAACCATCAATTCCACTTTCTGATAATTTCTTTATCATTTGTCCTAAATTGGAGAAATAGTCGCTAATTTTCAAAGATACCGGGATAGTAACTTCGCTTTTTACTGCTTTGATTACATCAAAATAAACTTTTTCGAATTCTTCAGAGCTACGAGTAAAGTCTGAAGGAAGAATAAACATATTCAATTCAATAGCATCAGCACCTGCATTTTGCATTCTTTTAGCAAATCCGGTCCATTCTACTGCCGAAACGCAATTGACACTTGCAATGATAGGAATCGAAACATTTTTCTTTGCTTCTCTAATCAATTCAAGATAATTTGTTACTGTATCTTCCATATCATCAATTGCGAAATAATCAAATATTTCAGGATAAACAGTTGATGGACGGTTCATTTCAGCTAATGAATAATTCATTTCTGCAATAATTTCTTCTTCGAATAAAGATTTAAGAACAACAGCTGCTGCTCCATTTTTTTCTAATTCTACAATATCTTTTACTGAATTTGTAAGTCCGCAGCTTCCTGCAATTATTGGGTTCTTTAATTCAAGACCAAGATACTTTACTTTTAAGTCGATCATAACTACTCCGAGTTTTGTATATATAGTGTCACAAAATGTCAGATTTATCAATTCATGTTTTAGTTTAGACGAATATAGGTGCACTTAAATTTTGTGCTAAACATGAACTAAATATTAATTCTTAATTTGCTAAAGGCACTGTAAAAATAAATTTAGAACCTTTTGATAATTCACTTTCACAGCTAATACTTCCATTATTGCGCTCTACAAACTCCTTGCAAAGTATCAATCCCAATCCCGTTCCTTTTTCTAAATTTGTTCCTAATGTGCTTACATCTTCTTCTATTTTAAATAATTTACCAACTGTTTCTTTATCCATTCCAACACCTGTGTCTGATATTGAAACTACCGCAAAATTTGATTTTAAAGCAATATCAATTATTACTTTTCCATCTTCATTTGTAAATTTTATAGCGTTAGATATAATATTTCTAATCACTGTTTCAATCATTGCTCTATCAGAATTTACATATATATTCTGTTTTGAATTTAATTCTATACTAATTCTTTTTTGTTTAGCCTGATTTGCAATTTGGTATTTCACAAATTTTACTAATTCTAATAAATTGTATTTTTCGAGATTAAGTTTCAATTTATTAGTTTGTGTTCTTGACCATGTAAGCAAATTATTCAATAAATCATATGTGGACTTAGAAGTAGAGTGTAAATCCGAAATAATTTCTTTAACATCATCTTTTTCTAAATGATCTAAATCTTTAACTAAAATATCGAGATAATTATTCAAAACATTAAATGGGTTGCGAAGGTCGTGCGCTATTATTGAGAAAAACTTATCTTTAGTTGCATTAAGTTCTTTTAGCTTTTGAGCAGCAATAATATTTTCAGTAACATCAGTATGAGAGCCACACATCCTATATGCTTTAGCATCTTTATCAAACAAAGCTTCGCCCCTGGTATGAATCCATCGATACTCTCCGCTCTTTGCCTTCAGTCTGATTATCATTTCAAATCCAGCTATTTCTTTAGACAAATATTTTTGTATATTCTCTAAAGCAAACTTTTTATCTTCCGGATGAAGTAAGTTTTCGAAACTGGCAAAATCAGGCAATATTTCATCTTCATCATATCCAAGCATTGACTTCCAATGTGATGAATAATATACTGTATTGTTTGTCAGATCCCAATCCCAAATACCATCCTTTGCTCCAGATACAGCCAAATTGAACCTTTCTTCGCTTATCCTA
>JAUQWR010000474.1 GCA_030835065.1 Candidatus Kapaibacterium sp. | reverse complement strand
TATCAAATTTGGTGGTTTTAATTCAAGCGAAGAAGATTTAATCAATGCCGCTAAACTTTCAAATTCTTATAATTTCATTTCAAAAATGGAAAATGGATTTGAAACCATGCTTGGAGATAGAGGAGTTAATCTATCTGGCGGCGAAAGACAAAGAGTTGCTATTGCTAGAGCACTATTGAGAAATCCGGAAATTTTAGTTTTCGACGAAGCGACCTCGGCTCTCGATGCTGAATCTGAAAAAATTGTTCAAGATGCTATTAATGAATCATTAAAAAATAGAACAGCAATATTGGTTGCACACAGACTATCGACAATTATTAATTGCGATGAAATAATTGTTTTCGAAAAAGGTGAAATAGTCGAGCGCGGCAACCATATGGAATTATTGGAATTGAATGGAGTATATAAAAAATTATATGATATTCAATTTAATGAAGCAAACAACCTAGCAAAATAAATAAATGTAACAAAAATTAATAAATTTGTTATTCAATGAAATAATTCAAAAATTTACGAAGATGCTTCATTTTTTCGTAAATTTGTAAATGAATAATTCGGAGATATTGAAATGATTACGCTTAATGTAAATATTGATCACGTAGCCACTTTACGCCAGGCAAGAGGCGGAAACGAACCTGATCCTGTTTCTGCTGCAATTATGGCAGAATTAGCCGGTGCTTCTGGTATTGTCTGCCACCTGAGAGAAGATAGAAGACATATTAACGATCGTGATCTAAGAATCTTAAAAGAAGTAAACCAAACTAAACTTGATTTGGAAATGGCTGCTAATGAAGAAATTATTCGTATTGCACTCGATACTTTGCCAGACTTGGTTACTATAGTTCCCGAAAAACGTCAAGAACTAACTACTGAAGGTGGCTTAGATGTTATTAATAATTTCGATAAAATGAAATCCTTATGCGAAAGGATGCATGAAAAGTCTATCGAGGTTAGTCTTTTTGTTGAACCTAATGAACAACAAATTACAGCTGCTAAAGAAGTTGGTGCCGATATGGTAGAGCTTCACACTGGTCATTATGCAAATGCTAAAGATCCAATTCAAAACGAATTTGAATTAGCAAAAATTATTTCTTCATCTGCTTTTGCTTTTGATTGTGGGTTGAAAGTAGCTGCAGGACACGGTTTGAATTATATCAACACCAAATCTATTTGTATGATTCATGAAATTAATGAATTGAGTATTGGTCATTCAATTATGGCAAGAGCTATCTATGTTGGTATTGATAGAGCTGTCAAAGATATGATTGATTTGATTAATAATGCTACTTTGCATAGAAATATTGATATCTAATTTGGAATTATAATGTGTGGTATTGCCGGCTTATTTGAATATTCAATTAATGAATCTACAATAAACGAAAAATTGCTGAAAAACATGAGTGATGTTATCACTCATAGAGGTCCTGATTC
>JAUQWR010000473.1 GCA_030835065.1 Candidatus Kapaibacterium sp. | reverse complement strand
AAAAAGGATAAGACCTGTCAGTACCAGTATGACCGACAGGTATCCGGCAAATATTTTAGAAGAGAGTAATTTCATCAATTATTCTTCGAGTTTATATCCAACGCCACGGATATTTTTAATAAATCTTCCGGCTGGACCAAGCTTTTCTCTCAGATTTTTGATATGAACATCGACAGTTCTGTCTAAAACACCTTTTTCTTGAACGCCCAGGTAATCTAAAATCTGATCACGGGCATAAACCCATCCTTTGCGCTCAGCCAGCAATTTCAATATACGAAATTCTGTCGAGGTAAGCTCAATTTTATTTTTTTCGACAGTCACTTCATACTTTTGCTGATCTATTTCCAAAATATCGGAAATCTTTATTTTTTGAGTTTTTTGAGGTTTTTCTTCCCTTCTCAAAACTGCTTTTACTCTTGCAACTAATTCTCGTGGAGAAAATGGTTTGGTTACATAATCATCAGCACCCAACTCCAATCCAAGAATTTTATCCATTTCGTCGCTTCGGGCAGTAAGCATAATTACAGGAATGGAAGAATATTTTTCTTCTTTTTTTAGATATTTACAAATTTCATAGCCATCAGCATCCGGAAGCATCAGATCTAACACAACCAAATCTGGTACAGTTGATTTTAAAAATCTGAATAGTCCTTCTGCATCATTAAAGGATTTGACTTTGAAACCGGCTTTTTGCAAATTTAAAGAAACTAATTCCACAATATCCGGCTCATCATCTACTACAGCTACTAATTTGGGTAAACTGCTTTGGATTAAGTTCGAAATTTCGCTAATTGTTTCGTTTTCACTCATATTACAATTCTTATGTTATTAATTGTATTCAAAATTAAACTTTTAGTGTTAAGATTATATAAACTTAACTAAGAATTTATGTTAATTTATTTAGAGTTCTTAATCCATTCTACAATATCTATGATCACTTGTTTATTGACATAAGACTTCTTGTCGTAGTCAGATGGTTTAGATTTTCCTTCAGTTTCGGCAAATAAGTGGCTGAGTTTAGGATAAAGCTTAAATGAAAATGATTTGTCATTTCCAAATGCATCCTGCCACAATTTATAATCGTCTATTGTAACCTGGTAATCTGTTTCGCCTTGTAGAATTAATGTTTTTTCAACTTTCTTCTTATTTTCTTTCATAATTTTTAATGGGTTATATTCTAGAAGATATGCCCAATATTTGGCTGGAAGTCTCAGTAATAAAGAATCAGTAGGCGAATTTTCAGAAAACGATTCTGATTTTAAGTACGCTATTTGTTGTTCTACTTTCTTTATCTCTTGAATTTCTGAAAATTCTAAGCTACCATCTGATTTAAGTATATAATTATATTGGTCGAGAATCAATTCATACAAAGGTCTTGCACTTCCTGCTAAAAGAATACTACCTTTGAATCCTTCGCTTTTTTCAATAATTTTAGGCATCATATAACCACCCTGACTGTGCCCTAAAACATAGATTTGCTTCGGATCAATTTCTTGTAGTGTAGTTGCATATTTTACAGCTTCAACTGCATCATCGACTGTTTCTTTTTCGATAGTAAAGTTATTATATTCTTTGCCAATACGACTTTGATAATACTTTGTGCGCTTTTCGTATCTCAAAACAGCGATACCATTGGTAGCCAATCCTAGAGCTATATCTCTAAATGGCTTATTAGGACCGATAGTTTCATCTCTATCGTGTGGACCTGAGCCATGAACTAAAATCACGAGAGGAAATTTTGTACCATTTTTGGGTAATGTGAGAGTAGCTGGCAATTGCCAACCAATTTCTCCAAATTCTACATTTTTTTGTACAAATTTGGTAGTATCAACATAATCAGGCATCGAATAGTCATAATTCTTTTTTATAGGAATAAAGAACAATCCTGCAATTTCCATCTTTTTATTAATAGAAATTCTGGCATTCAATGAATCTTTATCAGTATAAAGAATAATTGAATAAATAAAAAATTCATTAGACTTAATTTGCTCAGGTTTACTTAAAGTATTAACTTTTCCGTATTTAACTTTGAGCGAAAGCCAAAATTCTCTTAATTTTTCAGCGCCAAGGAGTTTGACCATATTAGTATCACTCATTTTAGCAGCTTCATCAAATTTTTCTGCTTTGAGCAAATTCAAATATTCAATGGCAATATTTTCCGGCTGTTTTTCTTGCAAAGCAAAAGCAAAGCTGGAAGCCAATACAAAAGCAATAAATAACAAAATTTTTTTCATGACAGTTCCATTTTCATATAAATAAAAAACGAAATGTGGCAATAGACGATTACCGCATTTCGTTTTGTGTAACATCATCTAATTAAACATCAAGATTTTTTACATATTGGGCATTATGCTCAATAAATTCTCTTCTTGGTTCTACTTTATCTCCCATCAAAGTTTGGAAGACAATATTAGCTTTTGCGGCATCTTCAATATTAACTTTCAAAAGAGTACGTGTTTCGGGATTCATTGTAGTTTCCCACAATTGATCGGGATTCATTTCGCCCAAACCTTTAAATCTTGAAATTACAATACCGGTTTTGCGAACTTCTTCGTTATCGAGTTCCTCACCTTCTTCAGTGATAACAGCAAGTTTGGAGTTAGGATTATCTTTCCTTAATCTTTCGATAGTTTCATTACGTTCTTGATCATTATATGCATAATGCTCTTGCTTACCTTTTTTAATTTTGTATAAAGGTGGTTGAGCAATATAAAGCATACCGCGAGTAATTAATTCGCGCATAAAATTGAAAAAGAAAGTCAAGAGCAGAGTTCTAATATGCGAACCATCCACATCGGCATCTGCCATGAGAATAATCTTGCCATATCTTGATTTTTCTGGATCAAAATCTCTTTCTTTTCCATTGCCATTACTGCTATCAGCATCTCTTGACAAAGAAAAACCAGCACCAATAGCAGTAATAATAGTGCGAATTTCTTCATTTTCAAGAATTTTATTTGGAGCAGCTTTTTGAACGTTCAATATTTTACCTTTAAGTGGCAAAATAGCTTGAAACCTTCTATCTCTGCCTTGCTTGGCAGATCCACCCGCCGAATCGCCCTCCACAATGAATATTTCGCAATCTTCGGGAGTGCTCATAGAGCAATCAGCTAATTTTCCGGGAAGAGTAGAAGACTCAAGAGCATTTTTTCTACGAACTAAATCTCTGGATTTTTTTGCAGCAATACGAGCTTCTGCAGCAGTATTTGCTTTGTCAATAATTCTTTTGGCTTCAGTTGGATTTGAATCTAAAAATTGAGTAAGTTTTTCGTTTACAATTTGTCGAACTATACCTTCGATTTCGCCATTACCCAATTTTGTTTTGGTTTGACCTTCGAACAAAGGTTCCGGAACTTTAACTGATACAACAGCAGTAAGGCCTTCTCTAAAGTCGTCACCTACCAATTGATTTTTTACAAGTTTATTATTACTTGCATAAGCATTCATAGTACGAGTAAGAGCGGAACGGAATCCACTTACGTGAGTTCCACCTTCGTGAGTATTAATATTATTCACGTAGCTCAATAATGTTTCACTATATGATGAATTATATTGGAAGCAAATTTCAACTTCAGTATTGAATTGCTCATCGCTACCGGTTACTAAAACTGGTTTAGTAACTGCGGTATTAGCAGAATCTACGTAATTAACGAAATCTACTAAACCGCCTTTATAATTATAAACTTCTTCGATATCTTCAATTTCGTCTTTAATTACAATATTGACTTGTGGATTCAAAAAAGCTAATTCCCTAAGTCTATCTGCAACTTTATCAAATTTGAAGACAACAGTCTTGAAAATAGTTGGGTCGGGTAGAAATTTTGTATTAGTACCAGTTTTATTTGTATCACCAATCACTTCAACACCAGAAACCGGAATACCTTCTCTATAGGTTTGTTGGTAAATTTTGCCTTCGCGCTCTACAGTAACAGTCATAACTGTCGATAGAGCATTAACGCAAGACACACCAACGCCATGAAGACCGCCAGAAACTTTATATGAGTTTTTGTCGAACTTACCACCGGCATGAAGAGTACACATAACCAATTCAAGTGTCGGAATTTTCTTTTCGGGATGAATACCAGTTGGAATACCACGACCATCATCTTGAACAGAACATGAACCATCCGAGTGAAGAGTAACGATAATATTCTTACAATAACCAGCAAGAGCTTCATCGATAGAGTTATCAACAACTTCATTGATCAAGTGATGCAAACCTCTTTCGCCGACATCACCTATATACATCGCCGGACGTTTTCTAACTGCTTCGAGACCCTCTAGCACTTTGATACTATCTTCACCATAATGTGCTTCGTTTTTCAGTTCGAGTTCTTCAAGAGTTTTATTTTCCATTTATTCGAAATCCTAAGATATTAGTATTCAATTATATAAATCATACAAAAATAACAATTTTTTAGCGAATTTTTAGTTCATTTACAGTATTTTTGCCAAATTTTTCATTAATTTTTTCCACAATATTATTTTCTCTGAGCTTTATTTCAGCTCTCCATGAAGAGCTCTCGCAAGATATATAAAGTATTGAATTTTCTAGCTTTTTTATTACAATATGATTTGCGGCAGCACCAAAATAATCATGTGCTTTGTTTTTAATTCTTTCGAAAGCAATCTTCTCTCCCCAACCTTGATTTTCTATAATTTGTTGGAGTACATTTCCTATAGTTTGAGCTTCTTTTTGTTTCTTTTTCATTATTCTTTAAGAGCTCCGGCTGTAAGTCCATTAATAATTTTCTTTTGGAAAAAAATGAAAAGAATAATTATTGGAAGAGCAGACATTCCTGCTCCAGCCATCAAATGCCCCCAATCTATTGATTGCTTGCCTAAGTAAAATGTCAATCCTACTGGTAATGTACGATAATCTATTTCATTTGTCAATAAGAATGGCATTAAAAAGGAATTCCAATTGCCAAGAAAAGTATAAATCGCAAGAACCGTTAGAATTGGTTTGCAAAGAGGTGCAACTACTCTAAATAAAATATACCATTCGCCTGCTCCATCAATTCGGGCAGCATCTTCTATATCTCTTGGTAAAGTAATTATATACTGTCTTATTAAAAATATTCCAAATGGAGTTACTAACCATGGCACTATAAGTGCATAATAAGTATTTATCCAGCCAAATTCTACTATCAATCTATATAGGGGAATCATTACAACATGATGTGGAATTATAATAACTCCTAATATCGATAGCCAAATTAATGTATTAAACTTTGTATTCCTTCTTGCTAGAGCATATCCAGCCATTAAACAAAAAATAATATTACCTAAAGTAACAAAAAATGCAACAATCAATGAATTTGAAAAATAAATATCAAAGGAATCTGAAACTAATGCTTCTGAATAATTTTTGATTGTATAATCTGAAAAAATAATATTAAAAAATCCACCTAATGACTCCGGATATTCTTTTAAAGATAGAATTATCATCCATGCCATAGGGAATATCATAGCTATTGCTACAAATATTAAAATAAGATATATTGATATTTTTGTCAATGCTTTCATTTTCTATTCAATTGAGATATAAGTGTTCCAATAGTATTTTCAATCTGTTTATATAGACCTACATTCGAACCATTAAAAATAAATGCAAAAGCAAATGTTTCACCATCTAATGACTTAACATAGCCTGCCAACGCACTTACATTTGAGTGTGTTCCGGTCTTTCCTCTTAGATTAGCTTCTGCTGGTGTATATTTAAACCTTTTTCTTAAAGTACCGTCACGACCGGCTATAGAAAGTGATGAATCCAAATATTTTCCAATGCTCAAATCATGAGCTTTATCCAGCATGAGGCATATTGTTTCAGTTGTAGCTCTATTTCTTCTCGATAAACCAGAACCATCATTAAACTGACATCCGGCAAAAGGAATTTTGAGACTATCAAATAATTTAGCATAATAACTGGTAGCACCTAATTTATTATTATCATGATTTATATATCCACCCAATAGTTTAAAAGAGTGTTCAGCCAAAAAATTATCACTAAATTTATTTATTATATTCAACATACTCGAAAATGGTCTGGAAAATTCTACTAATTGAATAGTTTTTTTACCAGATTCAGACATTTTCTTTCTTGCTATACCACCTTTTATTTGAATACCAGCTGCTCTGATTCTATCATACAAAGCGCCAGCAACATATATATCTGAATTTTGAATAGTAAAATATTTTGTAACTGAACTGTTTGCAGATAAGCTCCCTGATACTGTTATTATTTGCTTACCTTCGGGCGATAAGCTCGAACTAATCGACAAACCACCACGGTTTTCTTTCTTTGTAGGATTGATTTTCTTTGATACATTTTTAGGTTTTAGCAACATTGCAAAATCATTATTGGTATCACCATAGGATTGTGTGCCATTTGGATATATTTCGTCTGATTCTATATTTATCATATTATCTGCACGTTTTTTTCCTTTGCTTGGTTTTCTTCTTGCAGGTGCAGATACTATAGCATTATTTACTTTAATAATTGAAGATGAATTTGGAAATATTTGTATATTCACTGGTTTTCCACCAATAGCACCGGCAGAAGCAACCACAGTAATTGTGTTTTTCTCTAAAGATAGAGGCGTTACCGGAGCTACTGGCTCTACCTCATCTAAGTCTCCGCTATATTTAAATCTGTTATATTCTTTATCAAAGAAACTAGGATCGCAATAGACTGAACCATTTATTTTTTTAATACCCAGATTTTTGATTTTTTCGGCAATTAATTCTAAATCATTAATTGAGAGAAATGCATCACCTCTACCATAAATATATATATTTCCATTGAGTTCGGATGATATTTGGCTTGCATCTGTATAGACAGTTGTTTTTATCTGAGGATTAGATCCCAAATAATTTAATGTAGAAAATGTAGTAAACAATTTGCTAACCGAAGCTGGAATTAATGGCAATTGATGATTATGAGTGTAGCAAAACTTATTGCTATCCACAGAATAAATAGCAATACCATAATTAGTTTTTGCCAGTCCTGGATTATTAATCAAACCTGAAATTGAATTAACTAAATTTGACAAACTTTTTATCGTATCTTTGGGAACGATAGGAAATACTTTAGTTTGTGCTACCGGCTTTACTATTTTTTTAGATTTTGGTAATATTTTTTTCTTTTTTGCAGGTGCAGAATCTGCAAAAGAAAAACTAATAAAAAGAAAACAAATAACGTAAAATATATATTTCATGATTTCATTTCAAAAATAAATACAAATTAATCAATAAGCGAAAATAAGCAATTAATCAAGAATTTGCTCATAAATTTTCTTAGCACATTCTTTAGGACTACCGCTAAGCCAAGTCATATCATCATATTGTCTAAACCAAGTCATTTGCCTTTTGGCATATCTTCTGGTATTTTGGCTAATTTTTTCTATAGCTTCATATTCAGATATTTTGCCTTCAAGAAATGCAATAGTCTCTTTATATCCTACAGTATTCAATGAATTAAGCTCTTTGGAAAACCCCATAGATAGCACTTTTTTAGTTTCTTCAATGATACCAGATTTCCACATAATTTCCGAACGAATATTTATTCTATTATAAAGCAAATTCCTATCGTGAAAAATTCCAAAATACAATGGCTCTAACTCGCGCTTAGTATCAAATAGTTGATGAGCTTGAGAAAAAGGTATTCCGGTAATTTCAAAATATTCCAAAGCTCTAATGATTCTTCTGGGATTTTTTTCAATATATAAATCGGCAGATTTTGGATCAATTTCTTTTAATCTGTCATATAAATTATCTAAACCCAATTCATTAAGTTCGTTTTCTAATTTTATTCTTATCGAATTATCAGAATTGGAATTTTCATCTTTAAAAAATCCTTCGCACAAAGCTTTAATATAAAGACCTGAACCACCAACAACAATTGGAATAATTCCATTGCTTTGCAATTCTTGAACTTTTGCATAGGCTTGGTCGCCAAATACTCCGGCACTATAATAATCATTAGGTTCTAAGAAATCAATAAAATGATGTACAGCTTGACTTCTTTCTTCAGAAGTAGGTTTTGCTGTACCAACATCAAGATATTTAAATACCTGTCTGGAATCTGCAGAT
>JAUQWR010000043.1 GCA_030835065.1 Candidatus Kapaibacterium sp. | reverse complement strand
AAATACTTAGTACAGCTTGTGTTTCCGGATCGCCAAATCGACAATTAAACTCGACAACTTTAGCATAATTATCTTTAATCATCAGTCCCACATAGAGGCAGCCAATAAATGGATAACCTTCGCTTGCCATACCTTGGAGAGTTGGAATAATAATTTCATTTTTTACTTGATTGAGTAAATCTTCTGTTACAATTTTTGTAGGGGCATAGGCACCCATGCCACCAGTATTTTTGCCTAAATCGTCATTTCCAACACGTTTGTGATCTTGCGAAGGAGCAAGAGTAACAAAATCATGTCCATCGCTAATAGCAAAGATAGAAGCTTCTTCGCCTTGCATAAACTCTTCAATAACAAGTTTGGAGCCGGCAGAACCAAAAGCACCATCAAAAATAAAATCAATAGCCTGATGAGCATCATTTTCAGATTCAGCAATAATAACACCCTTTCCGGCGGCTAAACCATCAGCTTTGAGTACAACAGGGAAGTTTCCATCAGAAACATATTTTTTTGCATCATCGATTTGATCTGCTGAGAAGCTACAAAAAGCAGCAGTAGGAATATTATATTTTGCCATAAAGTTTTTAGCAAAATCTTTAGATGATTCAAGTCTGGCAGCATTTTGAGAAGGACCAAACACAGGAATGGCGTAATTACGCAAAGAGTCTGCCAAACCATCAGCAAGAGGTTGCTCAGGACCAACGAAAACGAAGTCTATATTAAACTTTTTACAAAAGTCGATAATCTCGGAATGAGAGGCTAAATTCAAATCCACAGATTCTGCAAGAAGAGCAATACCGGGATTGCCTGGAGCAGCAAAGAGTCTAGGATTAGATTTTGAGTTAGCCAAAGCCAGAGCAATAGCATGCTCGCGACCACCACTACCAATAATAAGAATGTTCATAGGAAAATTAAAAATTAATTGATAAACCACCATCTATAATAATATTTGAACCAGTAATCCATTTTGATTTATCTGATAAAAGGAATTCGACAATATTCGCAATATCATCAGTAGTTCCTAAACCCAAAGGATATCTATGTTCAATTTTACTTAAAAAATCATTTCCTAAATGCTTATCATTTGCTAATAAATCAGTTTTAATATGTCCGGGAGAAACACAATTGATTCTAATATTTTCCCTACTTAATTCGACAGCTAAACTTTTTGATAAACCAACTAAAGCAGCTTTGCTAGCAGAGTAATTAGAAATACCGGGAAGCCCAACTGATGAAGTTATTGAGCTTATAATAACAATAGAAGCACCAATATTATGGTTTCTCTTTTTTGAGAAACCTTTAATTAGCATTAGGTTAGAAAAATAATTAATATCGAAAAGTTTTTTAGCTTTTTCATATTTTAAAGAACCAATAGGAATAGTATCTTGAATACCAGCACAAAGAACCATTCCATCAATTTTACCGAAATCCTTAACAATTAAATCAATTAAGTCTGGCAAAGAATCTAACTCATCAGATAAGTCTTTTATCACAAAATTAAAATTAGAATAAGAATTTTTGATACTTAGTAGTTTTTCTTCATTACGTCCTATACCTACAACACTTGCTCCTAATTGAAGCAAGTGTTGAGAGATAGTAAAACCAATTCCACTACTGGCACCAGTAACAATAAAATTTTGATTTTGCATAATGTTATTGAGAATTATTAACGATATAATCGATCATATTATTAATAATACCTAATTTTAGTTCAGCAAGTTGGTCTAAAGAAATACTTAGTGAGTAGGTATCTTCTATCTGGGTTAAATAATTAATAACCTCTAATGAATCTAATATCCCATCGGCAATCAATGCAGTATCATAACTAACATTGACATCACCCTTAATATCAACTAAAATTTCTTTTAATTTCAGAAAAATAGCTTCTTTATTCATATAATCCTCTAAATATATTTATATAAAATGTTACCCCAAGAAAGTCCAACTCCATAGCCAGAAAAAATTAATAAATCTCCTTTTTCCAAATTTGACTTATTAAGTAAATTTTTTAAAGCAATAGGAATTGTTGACTGAATTGTATTGCCATAATTAGCCATATCAATGATTAATTGAGAATCATTTAATTTTAGTTTTTTTTGTAATTCTTTAATTATATATGTATTAGCTTGATGAAAAATAACATGTTTAATATTCGAAATTTCGATGTTTTGACTTTGAAGTAAATTAGTAATCGAACTAGGAATAACTCTAACAGCAAATTTGAATATTTCCAAGCCATCCATAAAAACAAACGAGCTTTTGTCAGCATCTTTTTTTATACTAGTATTATAAGCAATTAATTTGTCCCAGCCACTACCATCTGAACCAAAATTTGAAGCAATAACACCATAAGAGTCTTCGCATTTACTAAGAAGAATGGAAGAACCAGCATCCCCAAAAATTGGGGCTGTATTTTTATCGTTATAGTCGATAATTTTAGAATATTCATCAGCCATAATAATTAATGCATAATCAACTTTGCCACTACGAATAAAATTGCCAGCTATTTCAAGTGAATAAGCAAATCCCGAGCAACCTAAGTTTACATCAAATGCAATACAAGATTTTTCTAATCCTAATCTATTTTGTATTAAACATGCAGTAGTAGGAAGTCTATAATCAGGATTTTGAGTACATAATAAGATCAATCCAATTTTACTTCTATCAAAATTATGCTTTTCAAAAAGTAATTCAGCTGATTTAACAGCCAGATCTGAAGTATATTCATTTGGTTCAGCTATATGACGTTTAAGAATACCAACTTTTTCAGCCATAAATTGTTTGTCAATTCCACAGCATTCATGAAGGTAATCATTATCAATTTCAATTGAAGGCAAATAATATTCAATAGCTTCAATTTTATAATTCATATTTAATTCCATTTAATATTTGTTGTTTTTTTTCTTGCCAATATACAATTGCTTTTGATAAAGTCCAAAATTCTATATCATTTTTAAAGGAATTTCTTAACTTTTCAATTATTAGTTTTATGTTGTTACAATTATGAATGTCTTTAAAATGTCCAGAAGCAATAATTGGAAGAAAAAGGTCATTTTCAATATTCCGTATTTTTTTGAATATTTTATTAATCATAAATACAAAAGCCTCAGGAGGTAAATAATCGTAATCTAATTGAATTGAATTCTTCGAAAATATTGCTTTTAAATACCAATAAAAGTTTTTATTAATATCTTTTTTGTAAAATCTATTAGAAGCAGGGTATCTTTTTTCTTTAATCAGGTTCTTTTCTTCAAACCATTTAATATCATCTTTAGAAAAATGTGAATTAAAAAAAAGTTTATAATATAATTTAGGAAAAAATCTTTTAATAACTTGAGAATCAAATTGATAATTTGAAAATATTGGAAACTCAATTAGTTGAGAATCATCATCTTTGAATTTGACTGATTTTGAGCTTATATTCCAAGGGATATAATTGCTATAAGCATCTGAATAGTCGAAATAATTTGTTGATTTAAGATGCTTGGTTACTGAAGAATCTGCAAGAAAGTTATTGTTTTTAAGTGCAGGTATAACTTTGGAGGATGGTTCGATACAATATGCTCCAGCTCTAAATGCAATACAAGAATAGTCTTTTTTAGATTGCCTTATTAGAGTTTCAAGATATGATTTGCCTATCGATATTAAATCGTTAATTGTGTATTCATCAAGATTAGCAATAGACCAATTATCCATATTAAGTAGGAATTTATCATCGATAAATTGTGCACCATGCCATTGAGAATGTATATGTAATTGTATATCACTGCCAGAATCTATGGTAGTTAAAACCATTTCTTCCCATTTTTTTGCTATATCAGAGTAATAAGTGCTTTTTTGCTTCATAAATGCAAATTGTTGCATAACTTCAGCCATAAGAGTGATAGGAACATTTTCGGTTCTTGAGTACTCTAAGAATTCATTTAAAGGTGCGACTTGTATGTCATAAAAATCCCCAGACCCGTCTCCAAACAGCTCCCAATCATTAGTTAAAATCAAAGCTATTTTCATTTTTTATAAAACTTTTTTTTGTAAATAGTAATATCATTTAAGGCTAAGTCGACTAATCTATTATATAATTTTAATGAGTCAGCCACAAAGAAATTCATACCTTTATATTCAATATCTATGCATTCATTATTGTTACAATGTTTTTTGAAAAATAATGGTA
>JAUQWR010000042.1 GCA_030835065.1 Candidatus Kapaibacterium sp. | reverse complement strand
ATTTAATACCGAATATACTGGTATGAAGTTCGGTATGTTTTTCCTTGCCGAATATGCAAATATGGCAACAGCTTCTGCATTTATTTCTTTAATGTATTTTGGTGGCTGGCAATTGCCTTTCCCTGCTGATGCAATTGGTCTTATGCCTGGCACTTGGCAATTAGCTTTAGCTCAGGCTGCGGTATTCTTTGCCAAAATAATTTTCTTTGTATTATTCTTTATCTGGGTTAGATGGTCAATTCCTCGCTTCAGATACGATCAATTAATGAATTTAGGATGGAAAGTGCTTTTGCCGCTTGCATTGCTGAATGTTATTTTAACTAGTATCGGCGTGTTGATTTTTTAAATAATTGCTATAGGATATTTATGAACGTTAAAAATAATATTGAAGCTAATAGATTAACATTCTGGGAAGAATTATATTTACCCGAAATTGCTCGTGGGCTTGGTCTTACTTTAAGAAGAATGTTTAAGCCAAAAATGACTCGTCAGTATCCTGAAGAAAGATGGGAACCTACAGGATCTTATAGAGGTCGTCCGGTTTTGGTTGAAGAAGATGGTACTGAAAGATGTGTTGCGTGTGGTTTATGTTCTAGAGTCTGCCCTGCACTGGCTATTGAAGTTCAAGCCGCTGATACAGAACTAAACAAAGAGAGATTTCCTGTAAAATTTGAAATAAATATGCTAAGATGCATTTATTGCGGTTTTTGCGAAGAAGTTTGTCCAGAAGAAGCTATCGTTATGAGCAAAGACTATGAATTGGTTTTTGCTAGTCAAGAAGAAGCAATTATGGATAAACCAAGATTATTAACGCCTGTAGCAGTTCTTCAAGATAGACTAGAATTTCTTAGACAATACAGATAGAATATTCAAAATTCGAAAAATAAAAACAAACCCAAGAGTATTTGCTTTTGGGTTTGTTTTTTTTATAAATCAATTATATCAGTATTTTAAATTTGATATAGCCTTATCATCTCTCTATTATGAGCATCTTCCTGATTTTCGCCATAAACAACTACTACTCTATCGCCTGCTTCTAATAGTTTATGCTTAAGCAGATGTTCGCTGATATATTCAGAATGATTTTCAATATCGAAATTTACCATGAAAGATGGTTCACAGCCCCACACAAAATTCAATCTTCTATAAGTATTTACATTATTTGTCAGTCCAATTATAGGAATTTTAGGTCTATATTTGGCTATACTTTTAGCAGTCTGAGT
>JAUQWR010000472.1 GCA_030835065.1 Candidatus Kapaibacterium sp. | reverse complement strand
AATATTGGCAGAAAAGCTATAGATGAGCTTAACGGACATGAAATGTTAGGCAAATTCTTGGTCGTTAACGAAGCAAGAGAAAGAACAAGTGGCGGTTTTAATAATAGACGCCGTGCTTGGTAAATATAATTGAAATAGGTTTATTTCAAAAAAGGCTTTCATTTTTACTTGAAAGCCTTTGTTTTTTTTAGATGTATGTCTTTATTATATGTACTAATTCCTCGTTATTCAATGGTTTTTGCAGATAATAATCAAATCCGGATTCCATGATCCTTTCTTTTTCTTCATTCATAGCATATGCAGTTACTGCTATTATTGGTATATGTGGGTATTTAAACTTGATTTTATCAAATGCCTGAAATCCGTTCATTACTGGCATTTTTATATCCATCAAAATCATTGATACATCTTTGTGCTGCTCTAATAACTCGATTACCTCTAATCCATTGCATGCATGAAGAATTGCAGAATTAAAACTTCGGTTGATTAATCTTTTTATTAGTAGAAAGTTTGATGGGTCGTCTTCAGCTACTAAAATTTTTAAAGTTTTATCGGTTTTTTGCTCTAATGCTTTTATTTTTACCGGTTCATTTTCGTGTTTGTGCAATAAAGGTATTGTGAAGTAAAATGTTGTGCCATTGTTTAATTCTGATTCTAGTCTTATTTGACCACCCAATAGCTCTACTAATCCTTTTGCAATAGATAGTCCTAGTCCTGTGCCACCATGAAGACGAGTATTGTAGTTGTCATCTAATTGTTTAAATCGCTCAAATATTTTGTCTTGCTTGTCTATTGGTATTCCAATTCCTGTGTCTTTAACGTAGAATTCCAAAAAGTTTGTTTCAAGTTTGTTGCAACCTATTTCTATAAATCCATTCTCGGTGAATTTAAGAGCATTTGATATTAAATTAGAAAGTACCTGCTTTACTCTTGCAAAATCTGTGTAAATCATTAAATGGTCAGGAATGTCAGGTATTATTATATCAATATGATTTCGGTTGTAATTTTCTTTAAAATTTTCTTGATTGACAAGGAAGGTGGATTGAAGTTCAAGCAATAAATTTTTTACAGAGCCTTGGCTATAGAATAGATTTAATTGGTTGGATTCGATTTTAGATATATCGAGAATATCATTAATCAAATTGAGCAAATCATTGCCTTTGCTATGAATTATATTGATATATTCGGCTCTTTCTTCTTTCGAAAGTTCGTTATCGTCGAGCAATTGAGAAAATCCAATAATTGCATTCATTGGAGTTCTAATTTCATGACTCATATTAGCTAAGAAAGCCGATTTAAGAATGTCAGATTCTTCTGCTCTTTCTTTAGCTTTGATCAATTCTTCGGCAGCCTGTTTGCGTTCGGTAATATCTCTGGCAATTGCAATCAATACTTTTTGGTCGAAATAAATACCCGGAAAAACATAAACTTCTTTGGGGAAAACTTCACCATTTTTTTTCAATCCCCAAAATTCGAATTGCTGAGGCTGTCAATTATATGCTTTATGATTCAATTCAGATATCAAATTTAAGTCGTTTTTGTCGGGAGCACTCAAAAATTCTGGAGTTTTGCCGATGAAATCTTCTTTGCTATAGCCATAGAGCTGAACAGCCCAATCATTAACATCAATGAATCTGAATTTTTCGTCTTGAATATAAATAGCTTCAAGCACATTATTGAACAAATCGCGGTAACTTTTTTCGCTGTCTACAAGAGCTTTTCGGGCAACCTTACTTTCGGTTATATCAAAGAAAGTAGCTAAGGCACATTCTTGGCCATCAATTTCAATGATTTCTATTGAAACAAGAGAATTAATAATCGCACCGGATTTATTGACTAAGTCTAATTCATAATTTACAAGCCTTCCATCTTGCTTAAGCTTGCCTATCATTGACTGTCTATCGTTAAGATTAGAATATAGTTTTAAATCTTTGACATATTTTCCAATTAATTCATCAGCTTCATATCCAACAATCTTGCAATAACTTGAATTTACATTCAGAACTTTTCCATCATCAATATTAGTAATACTCATCGGAGCCGGATGATAATGGAAAGCTTTCGAAAATCTCATTTCGCTCTCGCGAAGAGCATCCGAAGCAATTTTTCTATCTGTAATATTAGTTGAAATTATTATTAAATCACTTTCTGGATTATCAGGATCGATAATTCCACAATTATTCGAATACCAATAAGTTTCGCCATTAAGTACAGCATTATTAATGTAAAAGCAAGGTATTTTTGTTTTGAATGTATTTTCAATTTTTGTTTTAATTTCTTCGCATAAATCTGGATTAATCATCTCGAAAATTCTTTTTCCTAAGAAGTAATCAACCGACATCCCAAATTCTGCTTTATTTAAGTATTTGATTACTCCGTTTTTGTCGATCACTGTAATAATATTTGGAGCATTAGAAATGTAAGATTTAAATTTATTTTCACTATCGATCAGATCTTTTTCTGCTTTGCGTTTTTCTGTAATATCATTGAAAATACAGTGAGTTTGCTTAAAGTTGCCGAATTCATCTTTGCCGATTTTACCTTCGTAACTTACCCAAATACAAGAACCATCCTTCCTAACCATTTCAAACACATAGTCATGAACTTCACCTGCAGATACGAAATACGGAAATCTGGTTTTTACTAATTCAGCAGATTCTGGAGTTAAAAATTCAGTAAAATGCTTGCCAATTACTTCATCTCTTTCGTAGCCAAGAGTTTTGAGCCAGGTAGGATTAACATCAATCAAGCATGCATTTGTATCTAAAGATTGATAGCTAAGAGGAGCATTTTCATACATTAATCGGAATTTCTTTTCGCTTTCGACTAAAGCGTCTTCAGCACGTTTTCTTTCAGTAATATCTTCTCCAGAACACAACATTCCGGAAATTTCATTGTTCTCATCAAAAATCAGGGAATTGGTCCATATAATATATCTTTCTTTATTATCTTTTGTAAGAATTGAACATTCATTTTTTTCTATCAATTTATCTTTCGAACCAATTGAAGTAAAAAAGTTATCAAGCAAAATATCACGGCATTTTTCGGGAACGCAAGTATTAAACCAATTTTTGCCAATTATTTCATCATGATTGAAGCCAATAATATCACAACCTTTGTGATTGATCATACTTACATTGCACTTTTTGTCTAATGCAATAATAATGGCACCAGCAATATCTAAATATTTTTGAGCTTTAGCCATTTCCATTTCAATTTTCTTTTGAGTATCTCTTTCTTCGGTTTGATCTCTAAATACTAATACAATACCACTTAGATTTCCATTTTCATCTTTGATTGGAGCACCGCTATCAGCAATAGGAATTTCTCTAGCATCTTTAGAAATTAGTATAGTGTGATTGGCAAGCCCAACAATTCCACCTTTTTCGATAACCAATTCTACTGGATTTTTGACTTTTTCTCGAGTGTCTTCGTTTACTATTACAAATACTTTTTCTAATTCGATACCCTTTGCTTCTTCAAATTTCCATCCAGTGAGGTTTTCGGCAATAGTATTCATGTATTTTATTTTGCTTTCTTTATCAGTAGAAATTACAGCATCTCCAATACTGAAAAGAGTTGTACGATACTCTTCTTGAATAATAAAAATATTCTCTAATTGTTGATTTTTACTTTTTTGGAAAAGAAAACCAAGTATACTACTCAATAAAAGCACAAATAAGACAGCAAGGATTATTAGAATAAATTGTTCGTAGTAGTAATCAGCAAATAATTCTGATTTGTCAATTTTGTTCACCATAAACCAATTGGTATGAGGTATTTGTGATAGATAAGCAAGCACTTTTGTTCCACGATAATCAATACCTTCAATAATTCCTCTTTCTCCATTGATTGCCCTTGCAGCTGGTAGTTGAGACATTGATAAAGGAAGCTTATAATTAAGAGCAGAGTTTGAAATTTTTTTTAGATAATTTAGTGTTACAAGAGAATCATATTCTTTTCTTACTATTACAGTTTCAGAACTTTTACTGTTATTAGGCCAATTTGATAGTAATGGGAAAAGATATTTTTCAGGATCGATTCTTAAAATTAAATAAGCAATAGTAGAATCATTACTACTCAAAACTGGCGCGAATAAATCAAAATGTATAGCTTTATGAGTCGGGCATTTATATAAATCAGAAAAATTTACTGTTTTTAAATCTTTAGATATTATTAACTTTTCTATAGTTGAATTATCTAAAGATTTAATATCCTCTCCAACTGATAATACAATTGAAAAATCATTTTTGCAAAGTATTATACTTGAATATCCCTTTTCTTTTTGAGGATAAGAAAATCTGTCGTGAAGTATTGCTTTTAGTTTTTGATCTTCAGGATTTTGAATAAGTTTATTTATAGCTTCACTAGCAAGTTTTGATCTTGAAAGTACAATTGCATCAGCTCTTCTTTCTTGTAGCCATTGCTTGAGTTCATTAATTTTTAGAATTGAAATTGCTTCGAGTTCCTTTTGCTTCGATTCAATTACATTTTCACGTTCATTTGAGAAATAAAAATAATAAGCAATGCTCAAACTGATGATAATGATTATCATATAAAATGCAAAAAGGCTCTTTTTATTAAAAAGATTGCTTGTGAAATTGGCCATAAAACCCTCTAAATACGTTTTGCCAATACTATCTAAATTTCATGAACGATATTTATTAATAATATTTTACAATATCAAGATTAATAATCGAAAATTAATTTTACATTTAAGAATTAGCTTAGCATAAAAAAAAAGCTGCCCTTACTTGGACAGCTTTTTTAGTAGAAACCAACAAATTATTTTTTCTTAGTAAATCTATCTAAGAAATCAAATACTTCATTATCCCAAATCATAAATTCTTGAATTTTTGAAATGAAGTGAGTTTCATCTGGGAAAGCAATCAATTTTGAAGGAATATTTTTGACCTGAGCTACAGTAAATGCTTCAAGACTTTGAGTGTAAGGCACTCTAAAATCACGTTCTCCTGAAGAAATTATAATTGGAGTATCCCAGTTTTTAGCAAAATTGTGAGGTGAATTCTTATCGTAGAAATTCATGTTATTGCCTTCCCAATAAGGACCATTATATTCCCAATTCGGGAACCACAATTCTTCTGTAGATCCATACATACTTTCGAGATTGAAAACACCGCAATGAGCTAAAAATGCTTTAAATCGTTTGTTATGGTTGCCTGCGAGCCAGAATGTAGTATAACCACCAGCACTAGCACCAATAGCACATAATCCATCTTTATCAACATAAGATTCTTTAGCAATTTCGTCTGTAGCCGACAAAATATCCTGCATAGGCATACCGCCCCAATCCTTGCTTATAGCATCATTCCAATCCTGACCGAAACCAGGAACGCCACGTCTATTTGGTGCCATTACTATATATCCATGCGAAGCCATCAAATAGAAATTCCAACGATAATGGAATCTTTGGCTTATCATACTTTGAGGACCACCTTGGCAATATGTAATCATTGGATATTTTTTATTTGGATCGAAATCAGGAGGGAAAATTAACCAAACATGAATTTTCTTTCCGTCTTTTGCTGTCACCCAACGTTGTTCAATTTTAGAAGGTTTAAATTTGCTTGAAAAATCTTTGTTTGAAAAAGTAACTTGAGTCATTTTGCCGCCTTTAGCTGGCATTGTAAATATATCTAATGGCATATTGATGTTTTGAACACCGAAAACTAATTTGCCATCTGGAGTAATATCAAGTCCTGAACCAAAATCATAGATACCTTCGCTAATTCTTTTGCTGTTGGCATTCAAATCTATATGGAAAATACTTACGATACCTGAATCAGTAGCAGTAATATATAATGATTTCGAGTCTTTAGCCCAAATTTTTTCTTCAGCCCATTGGTCGAGCTTTGCACTTAAATCAGTAACTTTAGAATTAGATCTGTCGAATAGCATTAATCTATTTTTGTCTGATTCAAATCCATTGTGTTCCATACTATAGAAAGCGATGTACTTGCCATCTGGCGAATACAATGGAGCTTTGTCGTAGCCCATCATGCCTTGAGTAATATTCTTTGTAGCTTTGCTGTCGATATTATATACATATATATCTGAATTTGTCTGATTTACAAATTCAATACCATAAAGTTTTTTGCAAGTATAAGCAATTTCTTTGCTATCTGGCGACCAAGAAATTTCTTCAGCACCGCCAAAAGGTTTTAGTGGTGTATCATATGCTTCGTTTTGCATCAAATCAATTGCTTCGCCACCTTGAGCTGCTAGCAAAAACAAATGAGAGTAATTTTCATCTACCCATTCGTCCCAATGGCGGACAGGTACATTTTCATAAATTCTGATTTTTGCTTTTGATAATTCAGGATATTTATCTTTTGGAGTTTTTAGAATTTTTACATCAGAAGTGATTGCAAAATATTTACCATCTGGCGACCAAGCAAGAGTATTAACTCCATTTTCCAAATTAGAAATTTTTTCGACTTCTTTTGTTGGAAATTTCATTACATAAATTTGTGGAGCGCCATCTTTTGTAGATAAATATGCAATTTTTTTGCCGTTTGGCGACCAAATTGCATTAAATTCAGAAGCTTTATCTTCAGTAAGTCTAATTGTTTCTTTTCCATCAATACTGACAGCATACAAATCATGGTAGATTTTGTTGTCTTCGATATTTGGAACTGATAGTTTGTAAAGTATCCATTTGCCATCTGGCGAAGCCGAAAATTCGCTTACACGGTTTAATGAATACAATTCTCTTGAATTGAATTGCTTTTGAGCAAATATACTTGTCGATGCCAAGCCAATTAAGATTAAAATATAAATTAATCTTTTCATATTACCCTTTTCCATAAAATCACTAAAAATTTTTTTACAAATTACGTTTATTATAGAAAATATTCAAGTTAGATTTTATAAAATTCAATTTAGAAAATATTGTTTTAAAAGTCTTATTTAGTGAAGATTTGCAAAAAATTACCGATATGTGGATATTATTGGCAACAAAGATTGATTTTATAATTTTATCTTTGCAAATTATTTTTTAAATTGATGGGGTTTTAATTTTAAGGAATTCAAATGATTTGCATTAAGTATAGATTTCCGATTTTTATGTTAATGAACTTGTTCATTATTTCTTTATTTTCAAGTGCTTGCTCTTATAATAGAAGTATAGTAACCGAACAGTTCGATTCGCTTAGTGTTGTCAATCCGGGCGAGCCAGTTACTATTAAATGGAAATTTAAGAATGCTGATGCAGTTGTTATTAGTGGATTTAAAGATACTTTAAAACCTGAGGGAGATTTATACGTTAAGCTCGACGAACCTAAAATATATAAATTTAAGGTGTTTAGAGATAATTCTAAAGATACTTTGTTTAAAACTGCAGAAGTGAGATTTAAAGATAAGGTTACTACCGGCAACGAAAACCAAGTTTCTCAAAGTATTGGATTACCAAAATCATTCGAACCCAGCGAATATTTATCTGGTTTTCGTTCTGAACCAAACCAGACTGATATTAATAGAATTAAGATAATCAGAACAATTTATCCAAATAATGAAAATGCAAAAGAATACTCAGTTAGGTTTTTAGCCCTTGATGAATATGGAAATTATCTAAGAAATTTAAAACTTGCTTCAATATTTAAAACACAATTACTTTCAATTTCTGATAGTATCAATCCTCAGATCAATTTGAACATGATTCGTGAAGTAAGCAATGATCCAATCAAAACCAGAATAAATATGAGTATTTTTGTTGATAATTCTGCAGCAGCAATGAACAATCAGCTTTTGAATAAAGAATTTAATAATTTGTTTGATAATTATAAGCTAAATGACAATATCAGCATTAGATATTTTAATCATAATAATGGCAACTTAGCATTATTGTCTTCATTTGGCAAGTTAATACCAGAAGCACTTAATCATGCAGAAGCAAATGGTTTTAATGCATTTTATAGAAATCTATTCCAAACAATATCAGAGCTTGATTCAAAAAGCGAAAAAATGCCAGATGTGTTTTTGATTGTATTGTTTAGTTCTGATAATGCCTCAGTGGTTGTCGATGCTAATGATATTGCAAAAATTTTAAGAAAAATTAAAGTGCCTGCTTATATTGTTACCATTGGAACTGATTATAATAGTTTTTCATTGAAATACCTGACAGATTATTCAGGTGGAAAATTATATAATATTGAAGAAGAAAATATTTCTGAAATAAAAAATATCATTTATGAAGTGATACAAGCTCAAAAGAATTATTATGAAGTGAGATTTAAACTTGAAGATATGGATGAGATAAGTGGGGAAAAACAGTACGAACTTTCAATTTCTAACGATAAATCAGCTTTAAAAGATTATAATAGAATTATTTACAAATCATTTCCTCAATTTTCAGATTATCAAGCATTAGCAGGATTTGATATAAAAGACACGGTACTAAAAGATACTTATAAAGAAAATCTTCAAACTTTGGCTGAAGTAATAATGGATAATCCAAACGTAACAGCCGAAATTACTGGTCACGCCGGTATCGAAGGAAATAACGACCAAACATTGAGTATCGGACTAAGTAGGGCTCAAAGCGTTAGAAAACAATTAATTGCCTATGGAGTGGCTCCTCATCAGATTAGAATATTTACAGAAGGCTGCAATCGTCCTATATACTTTATCGAGCAATATCCATGGCAAAGCTATTATAATAGAAGAGTGGATATGCGTTGGATTGTGCCAGAACAAATGCCTTACGAAATTATTGCCGAAATTGCTGTTTCTGAAGAAGAAGCTCTCTCATTTGTTGAAAAATGGGAAAATTTAGGCTATAAGTCTTATTACGAAAGATATTTGCAAAATAATAATCCGATTTACAGAGTAAAAATTTGGGGCTATAAGACTATTGAGGAAGCTGATACTATTGCCAACAAATTGAGAAAACAATTTAAGAAAATTACCTTTGTGGTTAGATAAAATGGATTTGAATTTATTAATTGATTCCAATATTCCTTTGTTGCCTTCTGCTCTAAAGGATTTTGGAGGCATGAAGATTTTCAGTGGAAGAGAATTAACAAATGAACTTATAAAATCTAATAATGCCAAAGCTCTATTTGTTAGATCTACTGTGAAAATTAATAAAGAGTTGCTTGAAGGCACTGAAGTGGAATTTATTGCTACTGCTACTTCTGGAATAGATCATATAGATTTATCATATTTAAAGAAAAATAAAATTGATTTTGCTTCTGCTTTAGGCTCAAATGCCAATTCTGTTGCAGAATGGGTTGTCTATTGTTCTTTATTATGGGCTGATTCGAATAATATCAATCTAAGTAAAAAATTAATTGGTATTATTGGTTATGGAAATGTAGGAAAATTAGTTGCTAAATATGCCGACTGGATGGGATTGAATGTTTGGATTAATGATCCACCTCTTTTTGATTCAGGTTTTGTTTTTCCTAAACAATTTGAATATCATTCTTTAGATGATATTCTTAAAAATTGTGATAT
>JAUQWR010000471.1 GCA_030835065.1 Candidatus Kapaibacterium sp. | reverse complement strand
AATAAATTTCTTGATTTTATTAGTAGTTTTATCTCTCAAAGTGGCAAAATCAGGTATCAAACCAATATACCAGAAAATGAAAGATACAGTAAAATAAGTAGATACTGCAAATACGTCCCATAGTAATGGAGAAGTAAAATTCACCCACAAAGTATGTTGATTTGGGTAAGGAAATAAATACCCATCAAGCCAAGGTCTTCCAACGTGAATAAGTGGGAAAATACCTGCTGTCATAACAGCAAAGATAGTCATACCTTCGGCAAAACGAGCAATACCTGTTCTCCATTTTTGACGGAATAAGTAAAGAATAGCAGAAATAAGAGTACCTGCGTGCCCGATACCAACCCAAAAAACGAAGTTAACAATATCAAAAGCCCAGCCGACAGGATTATTATTTCCCCACAGCCCGATACCATAATAAATTGACGCTCCTAGCGAAACACCACCGATACCAAGCATCATCAATGTAATACTAAGCGCGATATAGTATTTTTTGTTTGGCATTGTAGTCATTGGCTTAACGATTGCTTCATCGATTTCAGCCAATGTTGGTTTGCCTTCAATTACGGAAGGTTCGTAAGTGTAGTCTGCACTCATGCAATATCCTCCGCGTGTTTGTTCCATAATTTAGCTATATATGTTATATTTGGTTTTATACCCATAGCTTCCAAAGCCTTATAAGCCAAATTAGTCTTAATAACTTTTGATATTTCGGAATTTGGGTCGTTCATATTTCCAAATACAATTGCATTAGCAGGGCAAGCTTCCTGGCATGCTGTCTTTATGCCATGCCCATTGAATGTTTCGCCATTCTTTGTTGCTTCTTGCCTGCCTTCCATCAATCTTTGAATACAGAATGTACATTTTTCCATAACACCACGCGAGCGTACTGTTACTTCAGGATTATGAATCAATTCCATTGAATCTTTTTCATAATATCCATCTTTTAGTCTTGTTCTGAAATTGAAATAATTGAATCTTCTTACTTTATATGGACAGTTGTTTGCACAATAACGTGTTCCCACGCATCTGTTGTATGTCATTTGGTTTAATCCATCAGGGCTATGTGTAGTGGCTACTACAGGGCATACGTTTTCGCATGGAGCCATATCACAATGCTGGCACAACATTGGCTGATGGCTTACTTGTGGCTCTTCATTGCTGCCACTATAGTATCTGTCCAGTCTTATCCAATGCATTTCCCTGCCTTTTCCTACTTCCGTTTTGCCTACTACCGGAATGTTATTTTCAGTATTACATGCAATCACACACTGACCACAACCCGTACATTTGTTCAAGTCTATAGCCATTCCCCATTTTACTTCTTTATACTCATGAGGAGCATTGACACTTAACTGATCTAATTCCGCAACCAAATGTCTTTTCTTACTGATTACTTTTGAATCTTTAACATATTCTGCAACTGTGGATTCCATTATTATCGATCTTGATTTATGGAAATCTTTTACAAATTCTTCATCTAATAAATGATGTTCTTGTGTCGAATATAATGGATATATTTCACCGGTTGCACTTATACTTACATTTGTAATTATTCTATCTGAAATTTTATGTATCGCTGCAAGAAGATTATTAGTATCCACTCCAATTTCATTACCAATTGTGCCGGCATTTGTTCTACCATAGCCCATTTCAATCAATAATGTATTCTCTTCCATTCCGGGTTGAGTAATAATCGGAGCAGTAATTTCTTTGCCATCTACTGTCAATTTAATTGTCGTACTCTTGAAATCTTTATACTGGAGCGACAATTTCTTGGCTGTCGCCGGAGCTATACACACATAATTGTCCCATACAGCTTTTGTTACCGGATGTGGCATTTCTTGTAGCCAGCCATTATTGGCATATCTTCCATCACCAAGAGTATAACTATTTTTTACAATCAAAGTAAATCCATTGCTATCTAAAGGCTTGATGGAATAAATATAAGCTTCGAAATTGTTGAAACTAAGATTTTGAGGTCCTGCTTCACTTACTTCTGCAAATCCATCATGAACTGAAGCAAACCAGAATTTTTGGAAATCAACTGATGTTTTAGCTAATGGATAAATATTATTTTGCCAGTAATTCATCAAATATTTATGAAATGAATCAAAAGTATATGATTTTGCATTGCCTGATAGCCAAGTCAATATAACGGATTCAGTCTGCCTATTTTCATAAAGTGATTCGATTACTGGTTGTCTGAGGCTATAAATACCATTAGACGAACGATAATCGCCCCAAGACTCAATAGAATGATTGATTGCAGCAACATAATTACACAAAGCGCTTGTTTCGTTTTGATTATAAGTAAATGCAATTTTCAATTCTACTTTTTTCAATGCTTCAGCAAATCCGAATGCTTTTGGTAAATTATATACAGGATTGGTATCTAAAGCGATAAATGCTGCAACATTGCCGGAATTCATATCATTGATCAAAGCCTTACAATCATCTAACCCAATTGATGGCATAAGTGCGTTACAAGCAATATAATTACCATTTCTTTGAACGTAATTTTGCTTTGCATCAATAAGACTATTAATAGCTTCTACTAATATATGAGCTTCTTTGCTTAAGATATCGCCTGCATAGACAATAGCAGCACCTTTGTTGTCTGTCAAATCTTTGACAAGGTTGGCAGCATGCTTTTTGTTCCATCCATTTTTCTGAGCAAATTCTTCAATAGATTTATAACCCTTCAAAGCATTATAAAGAGCTAATAAAAACTCAATTTGCTTTGCCGGATTTAGCCTGAATCTATAATCTGAATTTACACCGGTAAGGCTCATAGAACCTTCGACTGTATAAATTCTATTAAAATTACTTACATCTTCGATATTTTTTCTAGACATAATTGCTTTTGTATATTCGTGGGCTTTAGTATCCGAGCCCAATAGATCTGCTTCAGCAAAAAGAATAATTTTGGGTTTTGACCAATCGATTTCCGGAATCATTTCCGAACCATATAATTCTTTGAATGCTTTAGCTTTAGCATTATTATTAATCGAATCGTAAGCAACTATTTCAGTATTAGTATATTTATTCTTGAACTCATTCAATAAATTTAGAAAACTAGGCGAATAAATAGAATTAGAAAAGAAAACTATTTTCTTGCCACTATTTTTAATTGAATCAAGTTTAGAAATAATCTCTGAATCAAATGCTTCCCAAGTAATTTCAGCAAAGGAATTTCCATTTTTCCTCAAAGGTCTTTGTATTCTTTCAGGATCATAAAGATCTAAAACTGAAGCTTGAGCCTGAAGAGATACAGTACCGCCTGAAAGAGGGTGTTCGGGATTGCCAATAACCTTAATAGGTCTTCCTTCGCGAGTTTTGACTAAAATTGGAGTACCATCATGATATACGGAAGCATAATAATCTGCTTTGCCGTAGGTCACATTTTCAGGTTTTTTGTTATAAGTAACAATTGCGCCTTTATCACGATAGTCAGTGCAGGAAGTAACGGCAAAAGCGGCAGAAGCGCTTGCCAAAGCAAGAAATTTCCTACGCGAAACCAAAGGCATTTTATCCACTTCGATAGGCTCTAAAGCGCCTTGAGGGAACTCATCATTATCGCGTAAAGGAATTTCATTTTCATCGTTATCTGAAAAATTAGTAATATCTTTTTTCACATCTGACCTCTCGAATTTCTCTTAATAGCCGAGGTGTTTATCTTAACTTTTGCAATTTTTGCTGTTTTGACAATCGGCTTGCTTGCAAAAAATGATTTTACCGGAATCAAAGAATAGACTGCTCCAGCCAGAGCTCCGGTCAAAGTAAATTTCATAAAGTTTCTACGTAAATTAGTATCTTTTTTCATACTTACTCCTATCTGTGGCAGCCGTTGCAATTAGTTGGACCATTTTTGATTTTGCCTTTCAAATCGGGCATTCTCGAATGTGCGTCTTTATGGCAGCTCAAACATGCTCCCATAGTAAATGTTGCAACTTGCTCCACTTTGTCCATATTTTGAACTTTACCATGGCAATTAGCACAGTCAATGCCTTTATTTACATGCACACTATGATTGAAAAATGCATATTGGGGCACTTGATGTATCCTCTTCCAAGGAATTGGCTTGCCATCTTTGTAAAATTGTGTGAGTTTTTGAATTTCAGGCTTGTCTTTGCGCGCCACAGAATGGCAGTTCATACATATGCTTGCAGATGGTATGCTTGCGTGTCTCGAATCTGTTACGCTCGTATGGCAATATTTACAATCAATATTCATATTGCCTGCATGAAGCTTATGAGAAAAATTGATTGGCTGCTCTGGAGCATATCCAACCCCGTCTCTCTCTGGTCGGGCAATATAGTAAGTTAATGCAAAT
>JAUQWR010000470.1 GCA_030835065.1 Candidatus Kapaibacterium sp. | reverse complement strand
ATTATCGAAATAGAACCCGGCAACGCTAATACATATTACAACCGGGCTGTTATTCATTCTGAAAATAAAGAATTTGACTTGGCTGTAAGCGATTTTTCGAAAGCTATTACACTCAATCCAGACAATCCTTCTTTTATTTATGCTCGTGCCGCAATTTTCTTTCAAATGAATGAAACAGAACTTTGTCTGAAAGATCTTAATAGTGCTATTAAAATTAATCCCAAACATCTCGAATCTTTAAAGCTTCGTGGCATTGTCAATCAAAAATTGAATAAATATCTTAATGCTTTGGCTGATTATAACAAAGCTATCGCTCTCGACCCTAAAGATATGGTTATTTTATATAATAAAGCTATTGCTCATCTTGAATTGAATCAAACAGACGAAGCTCTTAGCGATCTAAACAGAGTATTGCTTAACGAACCAAACAATGAACCTGCTCTATCTACTCGTGCCTCAATTCTTATAGGAAAAGAAGAATTCGAAAATGCTAAAAAAGATCTGGATAAAGCCTATACTTTGAATAATACTAATTATAATACTTTAGTTGGCTTGGGCGATATTAATTATAATCTTAAGAATTATACCGAAGCTCTGAAATATTATTCTAATGCTTTTCTTATTAGCCAATCAGATAATAATATTAATGCAAAAATTGGAAATTGTCATTTCAATAACAAGCAAATCAAAGAAGCATTGAATTATTTCAATAAATACTTGCAAAGCAACCCTAAAGATGCATCTATTATTTATAATAGAGGTAAATGCTATCGCGCTTTAGAAGATTTCGCTAAAGCAATTGCCGATTATGAAATGTTTATTTCATTATCAGGAAAAGATGAAAGTCTTAAGGATTATATTCCGCTTGTAAAAAAAGAGATAGAATTTCTAAAATCTAAAATAAAATAAGGGGCAGATTATCTGCCCCTTATTTATCATGGCTTAATAAAACCAACCTTTTTATTCTTAATCATCCACAACTCAGTTTCATAAATTGCTCTGGCATAATTCTCATAATATTTTCCATATTCAGGTTTTGCTTCATTTAGGTTTGTCTTAATTTTATTCTTATAGTCATATAATGCTTTTCTTCCAACTTTAAATTTTATATACATATAAGAACTATC
>JAUQWR010000469.1 GCA_030835065.1 Candidatus Kapaibacterium sp. | reverse complement strand
CAAGGCTGGAGTCGGATGGATTGCCGATAATATCGAAAACGAGCTTGCCAAGAAAACTGCCTTTGCCGGTATTTGATGGTTCAAGTCCGAGAGTACCAAGCTTGTCCAGAGTAATTTCCAGGGAGTAGTAGCCATTACTATAGGATTGGACGCCCAAAGCTTGGTAGCCATTGGCATTGTTAAATCTGCTTTGAATAGGAATAATTGGATTGGATATGCTATTGTCGATTCTTATTACAGAATCGGTAATCGAAGGGTTTTGAACATTAGCTGGTTTTAAGAAAGTACTGGAATACTGAACAACTAAAGAAGCATACCCTAATTTTGGTGCACTGGAACTAATAGATTTAGCCCAAACTTCGACATGAATTTGGTCGAAAGCTCTTCTTGGTTTAAGCAATAATTCATAAACTTGAGAATAAGCATTATCGCAAGTAAGAACAAGCGCGGCGGCTAATATTAGCCATTTTATTTTAAATAATCGAATAATCGACATTAGCACTCCCAAAATAAATTCATTCAAGCCCGACGAATCTCTTAAATTATCGGCAGATTAGGCAATTAACTTTAAATGACTAATCCAAAAGTATAATAAACAAAAAATATGCCATGGGCTGAACTTGCTTTGAGAATGAGTTGATTTTCGTTTTATTAGTAATAGATTAATACATTTAAAATTGATATGTTGCTTATTGTTATTAGTGTGGTCAAAAGGACACATGCTTGTCATCTTCGGGAAAATGGAGTTATTTTAACTTACAATTACCATAACACTATAAAAAATCATTTGCTAAATACTTTAAAATCTAATATATTGTCAACGTTTGTTTACGATCTTGATGATACTGTGGAAAGAATTGAAGAAAAAAATATTTTGAATAATAATTTTCTTTCAATAAAATGACAGTTTTAAATGGTCAAATAAACCAAATTATAGAAATAATTCTGATCCTAATATTTTAGATATGATGTTCTATTGTGCAAGTCATGATAAAGGTGATGATATTATTTGTTATAAATTAACAGCGAAAGCTGGAGTTGAAATTATCTATAAAAATTTTATTGACTTTCAATATACTTATCCACTTCATGGAATGGAATATTTAAATGATTATAAACCAAATAAGAGGAAATAATTATGGCAAGATACTTTTTAATTTTAATAATCATATTAACACAAATGGAATTAAAGGCTTATGATAAAAGTGTTATTTGGGATGAAGGAGGAGATTACTTTCAGCTATGTAAGTCTTATAATAAATATTATGAATGTGTTGATATAAATAATATTATGAAAAAGTCCAATTCATTATTTGATTTACTAAATAAACAAACAAATAATTTAAAGATTTCAAAAATAGAGTTATGGTTACATCATTATGTATTAAGCAATCGATCATTTATTTCTGGAGTACGAATATATTATGATACAAAAAAATTAAGACGAGAAATAAATATATCATATGGCGATCTTATTGAAATTGAAGAAAAGAAATCAATAATTATTGCAAAATATTATGATAAGAATATTCCGAAAAAGAATATCATAGCAAACAATTTATTTGATGAAATAATAAATAATATTAAATATTTAAAAATAGTAGATTATTATACTTGTGAATTTAAATATCAAAAAATGGGCAAAGTGCCATTAGTAAAATAATATACATTAATCAATGAGATAAACTTTCATGTTTATCTCCTTGATTTAATTTCTAAAAACATCAACATAGTTATTCAAAAAATAAGTCCAATCAATAAAATGGTTTTCGAAATGTCAAATATTGATTGTTAATTCTTCCTCGATATAAACTAGGCTAGCTGACTCGATTTTAAGCCAGCAATATTCAAAAAAAATTTCAAATTACCATAAAAAATCATTTGTTAAATACTTTAAATTCTAATATATTGTCAACGTTTGTTTACAATCTTGATGGTGCAGTGGAAAGAATAGAAGAATATGACCAAACAATAAAGAGAACTAAGACTGTCGGAGGATTTGAGTAGGGTGTTGTTATCTAGGTTTAAAGAAAATGAGATAAATACTTTGCATAACCAGTTTATCAGGATTACAAGGAATATTTTGCTAAATGTATCAATATGAGAAGATAATTATTTGGAGGAAAAAATGATAATTAAGTATTTAATAATTCTTTTATTGCTTTGTAATTTATTTACTTGTAATATTTATGCAGAAATTGACGAATGTTTGGAGTCAATAGAAAATACAATAAATTTA
>JAUQWR010000468.1 GCA_030835065.1 Candidatus Kapaibacterium sp. | reverse complement strand
CAACTAGAGTCAGTCGAATATTCTGATGTTTTTTTGATGGAAAACCAATTGATTGCCGAAGGAATTCCTGTAGAAAACATAAGAAATCTATGCGATGTTCATACTTTAGTGCTTCGCAAGCAACTCGATCAGCAACTGCCCATTGATTCTACTCCAGGGCATCCTCTCCACACTTTGCTAAACGAAAACCGTGCTATCGAAAACACAATTATCGAAATTGAAAAGGGTATCGATAATTTTAATTCTGATAGAGCAAACTTCATTAAGCATATAATCAATATTCATAAAAATTTGAATGACTTGACCGATATAGACAAACATTACAGGAAAAAAGAAGAGCTTATTTTTCCATTCTTCGAAAAAAATGGTTTTACAGGTCCTACCAACGTTATGTGGGCTAAAGACGACGAAGTAAGAGACATGCTCAAAGAAACTATATCTGCAATGAATGAACTCCGCAAAGCCGGTCTGGACGAAGTTGCTTCCTTTTTTGTATTAGGGTTGAAACCTACCTTAGAATTGATCAAAGAAATGATCTACAAAGAAGAAAAAATTATGCTTCCAATGGCTAAAGAACTTCTTAAACCTAACGAATGGTATATGATTCATGAGCAAATAAAAGAAATCGGATACTGCCTCTATGTGCCTTCAGTCAAATGGGCGCCTGAAGGTGTTCAGGAAGATAGTTTAGATGTTCATTCTAATTTGGATGGCAAAATTATTTTACCTAGCGGCATTTTCAAGACTAATGAACTGATTGCTATGCTAAATACACTTCCATTCGATCTTACTTTGGTTGATAAAAATGATACTGTTATTTATTTTAGCGAAGGTCCAGATAGAGTATTCAGCAGAACCAGAACAATTATTGGACGTAAAGTACAAAACTGTCATCCACCTGATAGCGTGCATATTGTAAACCAAATCCTTGATGATTTCCGTTCCGGCAAGCAAAGCCTTGCAAAATTCTGGATCAAGATGATGGGAAAATATGTTTACATTGTTTACTACGCGGTTAGATCTGAAGAAGGTGAGTATCTCGGTACTTTAGAAGTAACACAAGATATCTCTGAAATACAAAAAATCGAAGGCGAACGCAGATTATTAAGTTACGAATAAGGTGATAAAATGGAAATCAACAAAAGCACAAAAATGTATGATCTGCTTCAAGCCTATCCAGAGCTTGAAAATTACATGATCAAACTAGCTCCGGAATATAAAAACCTTAAAAATCCAATTTTAAGGAAGACCGTATTAAGGATAGCCACACTCGAAAATGTTGCTCGTATAGGCGGGCTGGATGTTGATAGTTTGATAAATACTCTTACAAAAGTAATAGATGGCGATTTCAGTCAAAATCCTGAAAAACGCGAATCAGAAAACGAGTCGGCTCCGGAATGGCTTAGCAAAGGCATTGATCAAAGCTTTATTGCTAACAAGATTATCGAAGAATCTAAAAATCCATTAGCAGTAATTACTGACGCAATGAACAAAATCCACGTTGGTGGTATTATTGAATTAATCACAGACTTTTCGCCTGTACCAATGATGGAAAAAATGTCTGAAAAAGGCTACAAAGTATATACTTATAAAGATGAAAATCAAATAAAGACTTATTTTGCCAAACTTTAATTGAACATTTAAATAAAATAAATAAAACCGAGTATTATTTGCTCGGTTTTTTTTTGCAAATTATTGGAATTTTAAATATATTAGTCTTTGAGAATTTTTAAACAAGAAATGAATCAAAAAAAATATAATAGAATAAAAAACTTTATCCACTCGGTAGATCCACTCTGGGAGAAATATATCTCCTGGTCGCCGTATCATTACTGCATGAATAATCCGGTAAGTGTTGTGGATGTAAATGGGCTTGCGCCTGGTGATCTGTTTAAAAGCAGACAGTTAGCTGTAAAAGATTTCGCGATTATTTATAATCCTGAGTCTATAAAAAACGATAAAGAAGCAGCCACAAGACTATATTCTTTTAAAAAGGATGGAGAAACCTATTATTCCTATACTGAACCAATTTGGGGTGATGCTACAAGTGTGAATATTCCTTCAAAGAAAAGTATTCCCAGTAAAACAAAACAAGAAGGTATAGCCCATACCCATGCGGCATATAATCCATCTTATGATCGTGGTGATGGATATACTGCAACAGAAGGGGGGAATGCTGGTGCGTCTGTATTAGATTGGAAAAATACAAAAATGGAACCCTATGTTTATACAATCACTCATAATGGTTCGATTTGGGAATTAATACCTAAAAAGAGAACTGAAGAATTGATTGATACAACTGCGCCAAGCGATCCCAAAGATCCAAGTGTTCCTCAAATGATAGAATTAAATATAACGATACCTGATAAAAAGGAGTAATGATGATGAAAAAGTTTTATCTTATTTTGTGCATAAGTATATTCTGTTTAATTTCCATAAGCATTAGTAGCTCAAGTTATGAGGACAAAGGCTCACAGCCAATAATTAATAAAAAATTAGCTCTTCAGATTGGTGAGTTGATTTTAGATAACAAATATGGAAATACTATGAAAAAGGAAAAACCCCTAAGCATCATTGATCATGATTCAGCATGGTTTATTCATGGGAATTTACCAAAGAATTTCTTAGGCGGTGAAGGTTATATTGAAATAGATAAACGTAATTGTAAAATTCTTCGGCTTGGTCATTCCAAGTGATAAATATTAAAAATAATAATCTGTTATGTAACCATTTAAATTGTAAATCACATGGGAAGCGGCACGCGCGAAGCTTCCCCATTTTTTGAGAAATATATCTCCTGGTCGCCGTATCATTACTGCATGAATAATCTGGTAAGTACTGTGGATGTGATGGTGATATTTACAATGCGGGCATTGAGCATAAATCACCGATTTTGGGTGTATTCCCAAATGGCAAAATTGAAATGTGGGATCCGAAAAATCCAACGAAACTAAATAAAACTGAAGTTTTTTTAACCTTGCGACCTAAATGCACCTCAAAGAGATGGCAACAACAACACAACAAACGACATCGACAAGCAAATAGATTTTTTATCAAAACAAGCACCAGAAGAATAAAGGGTGGGATTAAATGAAAAAGTTTTATTTTATTACATTAATATTGCTAGTATTGGTTTTCTTTGGTTACATTTATTCCCAAGAAAAAAAAGAGAAAGATATAATTTGCAAACCGAAAATAATTACTACTAACTATGATTCCCTGGCTCCATTACTAGTTTATAACGGCTGGGAAAATCTTACAGATAAGGAAAAAATTAATAGAATCTGCGATTGGAAGTCCTTTTTGAAAAAAACAAAAGTTAACAATGGACCTATGCCTAAAGGCGGACTAATCAAAGATGAGATTACGGCAATTAAAATTGCTGAAATATATTTTTATGGATTATATGGAGATACAGTATATTTTGAAGTACCATTAGTAGCGGTAAAATTAAAAGACAGTATTTGGCATATTTCAGGAACCTTACCACCTGGGTGGATGGGTGGTACAATGTTTATGGATATAAATGCCAAAAATGGCAAAGTACTGTCAATTGGTCATTCTAAATAAATTAATTTATTTAGAATAAATATATATAATAGTATCAATTATTAGCAACAATTTATTTAGTTTTATAAAATATATGAATGACAGATAAAAGAGAAATGATGCATGGAGTAAGGCAATATGATAACGAAACGGGTCGTTTCCTATCGGTAGATCCGCTCTGGGAGAAATATATCTCCTGGTCGCCGTATCATTATTGC
>JAUQWR010000467.1 GCA_030835065.1 Candidatus Kapaibacterium sp. | reverse complement strand
AGTAAAAGAAGAAATAAGAAGGAGCACTAAGTTGCACAAAGGTAAGAAGGTATTTTAATCTGGTATCTGATTTTTTTTAGCATTCCTTGATTTTTCCTCTTTCTTATTTCAGAACATTTTAATAATAAGACTGAAGAAGATTGAAGAAGGAGCACTAAGTTGCACAAAGTTTTTCACAAAGTTACACAAAGGTAAGAAGGTATTTTAATCAGGTTCTGTTTCTAATTATAAACTTGTAGAATACATATTCAATGGAGTTAAATAAATTTATAAAAAAAAAGCTTGACCTGTTATCATTATAGGTCAAGCTTTATAAAAAGATTCAAATAAATTTCTACAAAGAAATCATATTTTGTTTATTTTTTTCTTTGATTTGGTCGTTTAGTATTTGAATTACTATTTGTATTTCTCGAGCCAGGGATAGATCTGCCTTGAGATTCAGCAACTTCCTGAGCTTGTTGTAATTTCTTCTGCAACCAAGATTCTTTCTTTGGAGCTCTTTTCATTTCTTCTAAAGTCATGCGTTTTTTAGAGAAATTATTCATATAGTATTGCTGCCCGATTGACAACAGGTTAAAGAAGAAATAGTACAAATTAAGACCCGAAGGGAAGTTTGAAAACATAAATACAAACATAATAGGCATCATATAAACCAAAGCTTTTTGGCGAGGATCTGTAATTGTCATTTTTTGTTGGATAAACATAGTAACACCCATCAAAAGAGCCAATCCTGAAAGATGAGTAATACCTAAAATTGAAAATCCAAAATCTACAATAACATCAGGCATCGAAAGATCAGTAATCCACCAAATAAATCCTTCCTGACGCAATTCAATAGCTGCTTTCAATACAGCCCACAAAGAGAACATGATTGGCATCTGAAGAACCAAAGGCAAACAACCTCCAGCCGGGTTTATACCATACTCAGAATATAGCTTCATTGTTTCTTTTTGTTGTGTTGCTTGGTCGTCTTTATATTTTTCTCTGATTTTTGTTAATTCAGGAGTAAGCAACTGCATTTTTTGAGAAGAACGCAATTGTTGTACAGAAAGAGGATGCAATATAATTTTTATCAATAATGAGAAAAGTAATATAGCGATACCATAGTTATGAACAAATTTATAAACCATTCGGAACAAAGGAAGCAATAAGTATTCACCGATAGGACGGAAAATTGCCCAACCAAAATTGACCAATTTATGCATACCATAATCGCTTACAATATCATAATCCAAAGGACCTAAATAGACACGGAAATCATTTTTCTGAACTCCACCTTTATAAGGCACTCTAAAGCTAATTCCATAAGTTTCGATAATACCGGAATTTGGATAATGATTGCGATAGCCATTAATATCGACAGTACCATCAAATCTTTTCCAAGGCTGAGGAATAATCGAAGCAGCAAAATATTTTGTGCGTATAGCTGCATAATCGACAATACCAGTATAACTAGCTTCAACAGGATTATCTTTATCAGCATTCAATTCTTCGCTTGCATCGTTCATCGAAACGTGCGCAACAGCATCGTTAGATTCATCAACGCTTGAATACTCCTGATATGCAATACCTTTATTCCAGACCAAATTATATCCTCTTGAAGGAATAATATTGTCTAAGTTATTTATTTGAATATTCTGATCTAAGTGATAAGAATTACCTTCGAAAACAAATGTCTTAACAATACTTTTGCCATTGCCCAAGTCAATAATTGCATTAAAGGAGTATTTTTCACTACCTTTAATAGTTATTTCAGAAGCAGGTTTGTCGAATTTGAAAAAGAGATGTCTTGAATCAATTCTTTTACCTTCCATTGAGCTGAAAAACATCGACAATTCGCCCATCTTATCATTAATAAGTTGAACCTTTGTACCATCCCATTTATTGAATTTGGTCAGTTTCCAAGACTTAACAACAGCACCTTTTGAACTAATCTTTGCTGTATATAGATCAGTTTTAATTGTAACAAACTCTTCATTGCCATAAGCAAAAGGAGCAAAAGTGGAACCGAATTTTTGAATAAATCTGGCAGAATCGCCAATAATATTTGAATTTTGTGGCTCAGGGTTAGTATTTTTTTGAACCTGAGTATTAGAAGATTTTGTTTGCTTTGTTTGGTCATTTTTGGCAGGTTCTTGATTGGTCGATACATATATCATCCATGCAAAAACCAATAATGTAATAAGCAACAAGCCAATACCGGATTTTTTATCCATAATTATTTATCTTTAAAATAGTTTAAAAAAAACCATTAACAATCATTACATTTATGAGGTACGGGATCGTAGCCACCGGGATGCAGAGGATGGCATTTTGCAATCCTTTTGGTAGCAAGCCAGGAGCCTTTTAATGCACCATACTCGACGATCGCTTCTTTAGCATATTCCGAGCAAGTCGGATAGAAACGGCATGAGGAAGGCAAAAATGGAGATATCAAAAGCTTATAAGCTTTGATCAAAGCTATCAATATTGCTTTCATTACTCGCTTCCTTATACTTTCTACAATAATATTTTATTGCTTGATTAAACAAATCTTTGACTTTTGGCTTTACATCATCCAGACTTATCATGCCCGCTTTCTGAGGAGCTATTTTCCAATTGATTATTACAATTTTAAATATTTCCGATTTGTCGGATAATTCGGGAGAATTAATAATTTGTCTGATGCTTTCGCGCAACAATCTTTTTATTCTATTACGCACAACAGCCCGTTTGGCTGTTTTTTTGCTAATACTTACGCCAAAGCTGACTAAAGTATTGGGCTCTTCGTTGTTAATATTAAAACAAAATGAAGCAATAGAGACATTATTGCCAAACTTTTTACCGGATCTAAAAGCTTTTGGAAAAGCATTAAATCCTTTCAGACTCTTTAGCTTTATTTTGTTTTCTGCCATAATAGGCGCCTAAAAAAAGATTGTAGTGACACAACAACTAAAGTTGGGGCTAATCAAAAATGTTTTCCGGTCTATATTAAGAATAAATGGCTTTAAAAAATCAACTCGAAAGAGTTTATATTGTTAAAGCCACTATTTTTTTTGATTTGACGTTCGAGGGCAATACCCTAATTTCGAAACGCCCCAGACTCTTCAGTCATACTCAAAGATTATTCATCGCTAACTGTTAATTTATAACGTCCTTTAGCTCTTCTTGCTGCTAAAACTTTGCGACCGTTTTTAGTTGCCATACGTGATCTAAAACCATGCTTGTTAGCACGTTTTCTTCTACTTGGCTGGAAAGTTCTTTTCATTTTTTCACCTTAATATTACAATATTTTATTATTTATAATATCCTAATTTATATCGAATTACAAATATACCTATATTTTTTCAAATCAGAAAACGAAAATTTAATAATTTATCAACATTTGATTAAACTTTTTGTTTATCCTTATAATAATCTACGCAATTTAGCACTTATTTCTTAAATTTGTATTTTATAATTATTAGATTTTTGTATGGATATTTGTATTATTACCCATGAGTTTCCACCTGTAAGAGCTGGCGGAATTGCGCCTTGGGCTTACGGATTGGCTAAGAGTTTTATGAAAAATGAAAACGCTAACATCACCGTGTTCGTTAGAAAACGCGGCGGTTGCGATGATTTCGATTTTCATAATGGCTCGGGTATTAATGTTGTGCCTATGATTGTTAGAAATTGGCACGATTTGCACTTCTTCTATTCTTGGTGGTATTTAAGAAAGTATTTGAGAACTCATATCAAACCTATTGTGCTTACTGCCACTTGGGAGCCTGCTAAGGCAGCTGCTGTGCTTAAAGATAAATATCCACACTTCCTTATGGTCGGAGCTCATGGCATCGAAGTTTCCAGACTTAAATTTAAACCCGAAAGCGATAGAAAAAAATTTAGAAAAACTTTAGCGAAATCTAATCTGGTTTTGCCTGTTTCTAATTATACTAAAAATTCAATTCTCGATTTTGCTAAAGTTCCTGAAGAAAAAATTCTTGTTACAAAAAGCACTGTCGATTTAGATCAGTTTTCAATTTTAGATAAGTCATCAAAAATTGCCGCCAGAAAGAAATTTGGAATAGATGAAAATGCTAAAGTTCTAATTTCACTTTGCAGAATTATTCCTCGCAAAGGGCATGATATTGTTATCCAGGCTCTGCCAGAAGTTGTTAAGATTTTTCCGAACTTTGTTTACGTGATTGCAGGCACTGGTGGCGATTCATGGAAGGATTATTTGATGAAT
>JAUQWR010000466.1 GCA_030835065.1 Candidatus Kapaibacterium sp. | reverse complement strand
ATATAAATAAGTCATTAAATTTCATTGTTAAATGAAATTCAATTTATAATTTTGTAAGATAAATTATGGCAAAAGCCAAGAATGTAAAATTAAGGACTAGGTTTGAAATGTTAACGTCAATCAATCACATTGGCATTGCAGTTAAAGATTTAGATGCAAGCATCGAAACATTTAGAAAATTATTCGGATTTACCGATATACACCGCGAAGTAGTCGAAGAGCAAAAAGTTAGTGTTGCTTCTTTCCAAGTAGGCGATGTATTATTAGAATTGACATGCCCTACAGATGCAGAATCACCAATAGCTAAGTTTATCGAAAAACGCGGCGAAGGTATTCATCACATTGCTTTCAATACAGATAATATTAATAATGATTTGGCTAAGTTGAAAAATGATGGTGTGCAGTTAATTAATGAAACTCCACGCGATGGCGCTCATGATATGTTGATTGCATTCTTGCATCCAAAATCAACAAATGGCGTTTTGACTGAAATTTGCCAACACAAATAAGTAAACAAAAAAAGCTGCCTTTGAATAGAGGCAGCTTTTTTTTGTAGTATTTATCCAAATTATTAAAATGGAATTTCAGGATTAGTCTTTGATTTAATATTGTTTTTATCATCAACCAAAATCACTGTCGGTCTGTGTTGTTTTATCTCGTCGTTTTCCAGATTGCAATAGGAAATGATTATTACTTGGTCTCCGACAGTACCTTTTCGAGCAGCAGCGCCATTAAGGCAGATTACTCTCGAGCCGGCTTCGCCAGGGATAACATAAGTTTCAAATCTTTCACCATTGTTGATATTCACCACCGATACTTTTTCATAGCACATTATATCGGCTTCTTTCATCAGCTCAGTATCTATGGTAAGGCTTCCCTCATAATACAGATTGGCTTCCGTGATGGTAGCTCTGTGTATTTTTGATTTGAGGAATATTCTTTCCATTACTTCTCCAATTTATATTTCTATAAAAATTGCAAATAGTTAGATTTGCAAATTAGCTCAATTCTTTTAATTGACAAAATATTTAATTACTTATTCTTTCAATTAAAAATTTTTATTTTTGTAATTATAAATACGGAGTAATATATGAAACATTATATTGGATTGATATTTTTTTTGATTTTTGCTATTAGCCTGAAAGCACAAAAACTTGAAAAAATTGCTTCTATAGAGCTTAATGAGGCAAGTTTTAAAAATAAATACACAGTCAGTCTAAACAGCAGAACAAACAAAAATTTAGGCAGGTTTGCGGCAGTCAATCCTTTTGAACTGCTCAAGCCATATTATTCTGCCGATAGCAAAAGTTTTATTATACAAATAGAAACCGAAAAAGGCGAAAAGTTTACTTTTTGCTCATCTGATTTCAATCCAGAAATTCAGGCAATTGCTCCTGAATTATTAATTGGCAAATCTGAAATTTTACCTGCTGATACAATTAAAGTTACAGACAAAGATTTGAGCAAATCCAAGCAATTGGAATCAATTGCAGGAGGAGCAATTATAAAGAAAATCACATTGCAGTCTTTGAAATTCAGTGATAGCGAAAAAGCTATGCTCGAAAAAAAGTTCTGCCTGATATTTCCAACAGACAAATCAAATGCAAGACTAATTGCTGGAATAAAAAGATTTATCATATTTAAAATCATCGAATCATAGGTGGATAATGAAAAAAATTGTCGAATGCGTTCCAAACTTTTCGGAAGGCAGAGATACTAAAGTAATTGAAGCAATTGCAGATGCAATTCGTCAGACTCCTGGCTGTACACTCTTGGACGTAGATCCGGGAGCATCTACAAATAGAACTGTATATACATTTGTCGGCGACCCGGCTGCAGTAGTCGAAGGCGCATTAGCAGCTACAAAAGTTGCCCGCAAATTAATCGATATGCGCAAGCACAAAGGCGAACACCCACGTATGGGCGCGCTTGATGTCTGCCCTTTTGTTCCTGTTGCTAATGTCACTATGGACGAGTGCGTTGAATGTGCTAAGGAATTTGGTCGTCGTGCCGGCGAAGAAATTGGTATTCCAATTTATCTTTACGAATATGCATCTAATGTCGATTATAGAAAACGTCTGCCTGATATCCGCCATGGCGAATATGAAGGTTTTGCTGAAAAAATCTACAAACCTGAATGGAAACCCGACTTCGGTCCTCAAGAATTTATTCCTGAATGGGGTGCTACTGTAACAGGCGCTAGATTTTTCCTCGTTGCTTATAATATTAACGTGTTAGGTACAAGCAACCAAGCTCATCGTATTGCTTTAGATCTTCGCGAAGCTGGCCGCGGCGACAACGAACCAGGCTTGCTAAAAGAAGTTAAAGGTATTGGCTGGTTTGTCGAAGAATACAATATGGCTCAAATTTCGATGAATCTTACTAATTATTTGGTTACTCCCGTTCATGTTGCATTCGAAGAAGCTTGCAGGCTTGCTAAAGAATTGAGGGTAGGAGTTGCTGGTTCAGAATTAGTTGGATTGATTCCTCTCGAAGCTATGCTTATGGCTGCTGATTATTATATGCAAAAAGAAAATCTCTTCATTCTGGATGAAGATCAAAAAATTAAATTAGTAGTCGAGAGACTTGGTCTGAACTCAGTAAGTAAATTCGATCCTAAGAAGAGAATTATTGAATATATGATCGAAGAAAAAAACAACGAACCACTTGCAAGCCTCACTCTTCGTGGCTTTATTGAAGAAGTTGCAAACCGTAGCTCGGCTCCGGGTGGCGGCTCTGCTTCTGCTGCTATTGCTGCTATTGGTGCTGGTCTTGCATGTATGGTAGGTCAATTGACTTATGGCGTGAGAAAATTTGAAGATGTTGATTCACAAATGCGTGAAAACATTCCGGCATTATATGATTCCGTAAAAAAACTTATTCCTATGGTAGATGCTGATACTAATGCTTTCAACGACTACATGGATGCTCTTCGCATGCCTAAAGATACCGACGAACAAAAAGCTTTGAGATCAGCTAAGATGCAAGACGGCTTGAAAAAAGCTATCGAAGTGCCTCTTTCTACTATGCGCTATGCTGATAAAGCTTGGGACGCTATGCACGAAATAGCCAAGTATGGCAATATTGCTTCGAAGAGCGACGTCGAAGTTGGTGCTAGAGCTCTCGAAATGGGTATCTGGGGCGCATACAAAAATGTTCTCATTAACATGCCAGGCATAAAAGATGAAGCATTTAAATCCGAAAAAATTGCTGAAGCTGAATCTATGACTAA
>JAUQWR010000465.1 GCA_030835065.1 Candidatus Kapaibacterium sp. | reverse complement strand
ACAATTTGAATTATTGGGAAACTAAATAATACTATTGATTAATAAAATTGAATCAATAAAATCTTTGGCATTTTCTAATTTTAATTGAGTAGCAGAATCGCTTTTAGCATTTTCCGGATCTGGATGAGTCTCAAAAAATATACCGTCGATCCCTACTGCTGTTGCACCTAGAGCCAGCTTCTTTATATAATCTCGAAATCCTCCAGACTGAGCGCCGATTGAAGGTTGCTGCACAGAATGAGTGGCATCATAAATTACTGGATATCCAAATTCTCTCATTCTGATCAAAGATCTAAAATCAACAATCAAATCATGATAGCCAAAGAATGTACCTCTTTCAGTGAGCCATACATCCGGATTGCCTTTTGATACAACTTTTTCAGCAGCTTTTTTCATATCATCAGGAGCCATAAACTGCCCCTTTTTAATATTTACAGGTAGATTTGTTTCGGCAGCTGCAAAAAGTAAATCAGATTGACGAGCCAAAAATGCAGGAATTTGCAATACATCTACATAATTTGAAGCCAACTTTGCATCTTCTACACTATGTATATCAGTTAATACTTTCACTCCATATTCTTTTCTTAATTCGTCGAACCAGCTTAGTGCCAATTCATCGCCTACACCAGTAAATGAATCATAACTTGTTCTATTTGCTTTTTTATATGATGATTTGAAATAAAAATCTATATCATACATAGATACCACTCTAAGCAGATATTCAAGTGTTTCAACAAGCATTTCTTTTGATTCTGCAATACATGGTCCGGCTATTAACTTAAATCTATTACTCATAAATATACATTTTATGTTAACAATAAACCTACAAAATACTATTTTTTTACAATTTCTATTATAAGAATTTTTCAGTTATTTCAAATTATTGTAATTTGAATTAATAATAATTTTACAATTTTGAGGTAATATGAGTACAGTTGATACCGGAATAAACAAACACGAATATTCGACATTATTGAAGTGGTTTGTTTTAATTCTTGTCAGTATTGTAATCGGAACAAATTATTATGTTTACGATGCAATGAGTTCCATCAAAGCATGGATGCAGCATGATTTGGGTTTTAGCAATCAAGATTATGGCTTTTTGATTTCATTCTATTCATTTCCTAATACTTTTCTGCTAATGTCGATTGTTGGTGGCATTATATTAGATAAATGGGGTATTAGAAAGACAGGATTCTTATTTGTATTGCTATGCGTTTTAGGTAGTTTGATTACTGCTTATGGTTCTAGTGGATATTTTAGAAGTGGCGGGCTGGGTTATGGATTTATGAGTTCATTTCTAAATCAATTTTCTCCTGAACTAAAAACATTGATGATTGGTAGATTATTATTTGGTTTGGGTGCAGAAACTAGTATTGTTGTAATCAACAAAATTATGGTAAAATGGTTTAAAGGTAAGGAACTTGCTCTTGCATTTGCTGTAAATATTGCAATTGCACGAATTGGAACTTTGCTTGCTCTAACTCTTTCGCCAGTATTATCAGGTGAAAATGGAGCAAACTGGGGCAATGCTTTATGGATTGCTGCTATATTAATGTCTATCGGACTTCTTGCATTTATTATCTACATGATGTATGATTTGAAATATACACCTAAAAATGATGCATCTGCAAAACTCGCTGCAGATGAAGTTTTTAAAGTATCTGATATAGTGAATTTATTGAAAAATAAATCATTTTTATATGTTTGTGCATTATGTGTTACATTCTATTCTGCGGTATTTCCATTCCAAAATTATTGCCCGGATCTTCTCCACAATAAATACGGTGTGGATATCGATATGAGCGGTATGCTTAGTGGCTTGATAGTAACCGGAACTATATTTTTTACTCCACTTTTTGGCTTTATTGTGGATAGAGTCGGTAAGCGAGCTTCGATTATGTTTATTGGAGCTGCTCTACTTACGGTATCACATTTAATATTAGGCCTTACTAGCATCACTCCTTATGTTTCTTTGATTTTATTAGGAGTAGCATTTTCATTAGTTCCAGCAGCTATGTGGCCCTCGGTCGCATT
>JAUQWR010000464.1 GCA_030835065.1 Candidatus Kapaibacterium sp. | reverse complement strand
GTGAATAATATGATTGAATTCGGCATCAGAAAGTGGCATAACCGAAAGCCTGGATTGTTTTATGAGTCCAATATCAGCAAGCATAGGTTCTTTCTTCATTTGCTCGAGCGAAACAGAATGCTTAAGCTGCTTTTTATATTTAATTTCGACTGCAAGCCATCTGCTATCTTCGGTGCCAGGATCTTGAAAAGCAATTTTTGAAATTTCGACAATACCAAATACAGATTTTTCGGCATTGCTATGATAAAAGAGGGCTAAATCGCCTTTCAACATAGAGGCGAGATTATTTCTCGCCTGATAATTTCTAACACCATCCCAAACAGTCTTCTTCTCGAGTTTCATTTTATCCCAAGAATAAGTTTCCGGATCGGATTTCAGCAGCCAATAAGCCATATTACTTTTTCAATGCCTCGTATAGTGCTTCTTCCATATTATCTGGATATTTGATGCCATTATTTTGGTTGAAATAGACAGTATCCATTATAGAATAAACAGGAACATTGTTTTTAAATACATAAAAAGCAGGTAATTCGCTTATAACGAACATTGAGTCGTATGGTTGCTTTGCTTCAATACTAGGCATGGAATAAATTTCCATCTGGTTGTCGTTTACTCCTGCATCAGCCAATATTTTGTAGAAGCCAGGAAATGTCTTGTGAGTGCCAGGGCAAGAACAAGAGGGCTTTACAAATAAGACAAATTTATAATTTGATACATTCAGGTCTGTTTTAATTTTTTTTACAGTAAGAGTATCTTCGTTGTATAGCTGACGTTCGGAATCGAACCAAGAAAATCCGGGATTAGTCATAATATCTGCCATAGACATTTTTTTGCTGACTTGCTCTACCGGAGAGTCGCCACAAGAGCTAATTATCAAAGCTGCACAAGCAAGCATTAGTAATTTAATACGATTCATCATTTCTCCTATATATTATTAATTACAAATTTGCAAATAATAACATTTTTAACAAAATATAATTTCAACAAAAAGTTAAAAATTTTATAATAATGATAAATTTTTATAGCTTGAATGAATTTGTAAATTGAGCCAAACAAATAAAAAACCCCAAAAAGAAAATTTTGGGGAGTAGAAGAGTTGGATAGCAATATGAATAATATACTATCCAGAATTTTAACCCATACACCAAATTGTTGAGGTATAATAAGATAGGAGTGTCAATATTTTTTAAAAAAAATTATTACAATATATTATCTTTCAATAAAGCAGATATTGCCAAAATATAAAGACACCCCTATATTTATACACTTCTCAATCATTAAGGATAACACAAGCAATAACGCGGTTTTAAGAAAATAGTTACAAAAAGCCCCGAAGGTTTACTTTCGGGGCAAATAGGTTAAATACTGAATCGAGTTCAGTTATACCTTAATTATTTTAAAAAGTCAACACCAAGGGGAATCTAAGTGCCTTTTTACCCTAGTTAAATAATTAAGCCACTATTAGAAACAAATGAATGAATAAAATGTTACAGGAAATTAAAGTGAAAATGAATATTTTGTGATTACACAAGAAATCAAGCTGTTTTACTGTCAATAATGAATAATAGTTTACGAAAATGGAGAATAAGTTAAATGAAAATTTAAATTATGTAGTATATTTTGGGATAAAAGAAAAAAAAATGCTAAATTTGAAATTCGACAGGTGTTATGTGGGTTTGATATTATAGTAGAAAAGATCGGGAATATGAAAAAGCGTTTACGAATTTTATTTCTCACTCCAAGGCTTCCTTATCCTATAATAGGTGGGGACAGAATAAAGTCATATCATATGCTTCAGCATTTGGCTAAATCGCATGATGTTACTTTAGTATCTTTTTACCAAGGTGCTAATATGCCGAAGAGTTATGCAAAAGAGATAGAAAAATATAATATCAAGACTCATATTATACCTCTTAATCCTATAAAAGCTGGGTTCAATACTGCAATTAGGCTTGCCGGCAAAAATCCTCTCGAAATCGATTACTACACTCAGCCTGAGTTTCGCAAAGTTGTTGAATCACTCGATCCAGAAAAGAATTTTGATCTGGGTATAGCTTTTTTTATGCGTACTGCCGAATATATTAAAGATATGAATATTAAGAAGATATTGATGTCTGAAGATTGCCGTACCACATATCAGAAGCGTTCCTACGAGGGTTCTCAAAATTTGAAACAGAGAATGATAAGGCTTTGGGAAGTAAAAAAGCTTAGAAAATATGAGCCGGCTATTGTTAATAAATTTGATATAACTACATTGGTGAGCAACGAAGATATTAGGGATATGCAAAAGCTAAATCCCGGTGCTGAGTATAGGCTATTGACCAATGGCACTGATATTAATAGATTAGTTCCGCCGCCGCCAAGCATGGAACGAAAGCATTTAATTTTCACTGGCAAGCTGGATGTGTGGGCTAATGAACTTATGGTGCAGAGTATTGTTTATGATATTCTTCCACTAATTCGCGAGAAAGTACCAGACACAGAGCTCAATATTGTCGGTGCAAGACCTCCACAAAGTATGCTTTCGATGCAAAACAAGTTTATACAT
>JAUQWR010000463.1 GCA_030835065.1 Candidatus Kapaibacterium sp. | reverse complement strand
ATCGATTTGCAAGCTCCTAAAGGCAGATTGATTTTACCTCAAGTGCAGGCGATTCGTGATGTACTCGATAATGATGCAGCAGTAATGGTAGTCAAAGAAAGAGAATATGCTCATCTACTCACTAAATTAAACGGCAAACCGGATTTAGTAATTTGCGATTCACAAGTTGTTATGAAAATGGTTGCTGATACTCCCGACGACGTTAAATGCTCTACATTTTCGATTTTATTCTCCAGATTTAAAGGCGATATTGTTGAAGAAGCACGCGGTGCAGCCGCAATTGACAATTTAGAGCCAGGCGATAAAATACTAATTGCTGAATCTTGCAGCCACCATCCTGCAGAAGATGATATTGGTAGAGTGAAAATTCCCAGATGGCTGCGCCAATATATTGGAATTGATGTCCAAATCGACGTAGCTGCCGGCAGAGATTTCCCGGACAATTTGAGCGAATATAAATTAGTAATTCATTGTGGTTCTTGCATGCTCACTCGCAACGAAAAACTAATCAGAATTAATAAAGCTAAAACAGCATCTGTTCCAATCACAAATTATGGAATCGCTATTTCTCTTATTCAAGGGGTGCTGGAACGCGTTCTATCGCCTTTTCCTGCTGCTTTAGATGCTTATTTGTCTGCTAAATAAACTTTGAAACTTGAACTCCATTTATCCGTAAATCAAATAAATGGAAAGGTAGTGGAAATGATCAAGAATTTACTATTTATTGTTATTTTAGCTATTGTTCTTCAATCTTGCGGAACAAATTATACAGCACTCAAATCGCTTGAAAAAAACATTACAAGCTATAATGGTATTGATTATATCCAAAAAGAAGATACAATAAATAACTATAAAATTGTTTGCAGCTATAGCCATAATAACCCCAAATACTACGTTATGTTTGTGGAATTTTTTAATTATTCTAATGATACAATAACGTTAGATCCGGATAGATTTAGAATAAAAACTGGTTTGATTAGCGATAATATGTTTTTACCAAAAACAACAAACAAAGCTTTGATACCCGAAGCTGAAATTAGACGCATAATGGAAGAAAATGACAATCTATCCACAAAAACCAAGAATAAACAAGTAGCACTCGGGATATTATCTTTATTGAATATTGGTGTGATGGTTGCTCGAGCAGCTTCTTCGGATGATGAACCTGCAGATTTAAGTCCACATGTTGCCATACAATCCACACTCATTTCTGAAATGGCAAATGCTAAATATTATGAAGAGAGTGATAGGATTCGCAATCTTAGCCAAAAAGAATTCTGGGAAAATGAAGCTTTGAGAAAAACAGTACTAAACCCAGGAGAAAAAGTAAAAGGATATGTTCTGTTTCCTATTTCTGAATCTTCTTCAGATATAATAAAATTGCTATTCCCACTTAATCAAACCGATTTTGAATTTTTATACCAAAAAGTTTCAATTCCATACAACTAAATCTCATACACTTACTAAGTATTAATTAAATTTTTCTTATATTCATAATAGATTTATGAATCAATTATGAAATCTACAATAAAATTATTTTCGTTTCGTTGATTTTTTAAAATATTTCTTTGCTACTTATCTAAATTTTTATAATTTAAGATAAGTGTAAATGTTGAGAAAAGAAATGAGACGCAAAGTCAACTATATTTTGGGATTACTTTTAAGTGTTATTGCATTATATTCCTGCAATTCACCGATAGATCCTGTTGATAGCTCTCAAAAAATGAAAAGTGAATCTAAGTATCAAGTCGATATTAACACACTAGAAAAAAAATCAATAGTATATAGAAAAGATTTTGATTGGAATGGCAACTTAACTCGCTTTTGTGAGTTTTGGACTAGTGGCATTAAAAAAGCACTTTCTGAATTTACTTATAAAAACAACGAAAGTACCGAACAAAAAACTGAATTCAATGATAAAGGCGAAATTTCGAGAAAATCTTCTTTCAAATATGTTTTTAACCAGAGTGGCTTGATCACACAAAAATCTAGTTTCGACGAAAAAGGTATTGAACTTCAAAAAGAAACTTTTGTATATGACTCCAAAGGCAATATTTCTAAAAAAGTTGAAGTCAATGTTTCAAATGGTATCACTACAAACTTCGAATTTAAAAACCAATATAGCAATGATGGCAAACTTGTAGGTAGAACAATCCTTAAATCTACTGTTGGCTCTAAAGTCGAAATTGATAGTATGGCTTATTCGACTACTAACAATCAAATTAACATTATTAATTTCGATGGTTTTGGCAAAATCAATAACGTATGCTCCATTTATTACAATAAACTTGGCCTCCCGGAAATTGAAACTGAATCTAATGGGGCTGGTATTATTTTCAAAAAATACAAGTATTTCTACGAATTTTATTAATATGTTTTTATAAATTGAATGAATGAAACGATTTTTAATCGTTTTTTTTTGTTTTTGATTTGCTAAATCAAAGAAATGTATTAATTTGCTTTTGATTTATCTTTTGTTAATTATTAATATTTTTAATTGATTTAGTTTATGAGATCGTCAGATACATTGGAAAGAGAAGAAAAATTAATTGCGTCTAATCGAAAAGCTAGACACGACTTCGAAATTATTCAAAAATTAGAAGCCGGGATTGTTTTGCAGGGCACCGAAGTTAAGGCTTTAAGAGATGGGAAATGCAGTATTCAAGACGCTTATGCTGGCTTTAAATCTAAGGATGATTATGAACTTTATCTATTCAATTTTCATATCAATCCTTATGATCATGGAAATAGAGAAAATCATGAACCCAAAAGATTGCGTAAGCTGCTCGTCAATCATAGAGAAGCTATAAAACTTAAAAACCAAGTTATGGAAAAAGGTATTACCCTAATTCCACTAGCAATCTATTTCTCTGGTCACTTAGTAAAAGTTGAAATCGGATTGTGCCGCGCTAAACGAAAATATGACAAGCGCGAAGCTACTAAAGAACGCGAATCCGAAATTGAAATTCGTAGAAAAATGAGGTATTAGTCGTTATGCTTAAAAAAAATGCTAAAACTATTCAACCTATTCATCACTTATTGTCGGAAAGATGGAGTTGCCGATCTTTCAATCCCGACAAAATAGTAAGCAAAGAGCATATTATTGCTTTATGCGAAGCCGCAAGATGGGCGCCTTCTTGCTTTGGTGATGAACCTTGGCGTATGATAATTTTTGATAAACACTCCAATATTGATGCTTATAATAATGCATTAAACATATTGGGCGAATGGAACCAACAATGGGTCAAGAATGCTCAAGTAATCATCGCAGTTTTGGCTGATACTGAATTTAGAAAAAATTCTGAACCTAATAGATGGGGCAATTATGATACTGGTGCTGCTGCTATGAGTATTTGCATTCAGGCTGTGGCTCTTGGTATGGCTGCTCACCAATGTGGAGGATTCGACCAAGACAAACTTAAATCAGAATTTCAAATTCCTGATAAGTTTGTACCCTTGAGTATGATTGCTATTGGCTATCAAGACTATCCAGACAAACTTAATAAAGATTTGTTCGATAGAGAAATCGCCGATAGAACCCGCCGAAATCTCGGTGATAATTTCTTTGATTCCTGCTGGGAAAATCCCATTATAAGTGAGGATAAAAATGATTTATAATACATTGAAATTGCAATTAAATGAATTACTTGCTAAGGAAACTAACTTTATTACGAATGCTTCCAACTTCTCTGCTTTAATCTTTAATTCACTCGAATCACTCAATTGGGTTGGCTTTTATTTGATGAGCAATAATGACTTGCTTCTCGGTCCTTTCCAGGGTAAGCCTGCTTGCACTCGTATTTCTATGGGTAAAGGGGTTTGTGGAACTGCTGCTGCCCATGCTAAAACTATTATCGTTGATGATGTGCATGAATTTCCAGGTCATATCGCCTGCGATGCTGCTTCTAATTCCGAAATTGTGATTCCTATAATCATTAATTCTAAGCTTTATGGAGTTTTAGATATTGATAGCCCTATCAAAAATCGCTTCGATAACAATGATAAAATCCATTTGGAAGAGCTCCTAGAGATACTTATTAATAATTCTAACCTCGAACCGGTAAGTAATTATTATAATTATAAATAGTTGGTATCGTGAAATATTTCGTTTGTCTTGTGGTGCTACCTTTTCTTTTTGGTAGTATTAAAGCCTCAATCATTATAAACGAATTTAGTCCGGCTCCCAAATCTCCGGAGCCGGAATGGATTGAGCTTTTTAATCCTGACTCAATAGATTTTATCTCAACTCAGTTTGATGTTGCAGATTCTAAAACTTCAAAATCTCTAAATTACTTCTACATCAAAAAATATTCCTATTCAATTATCACAATTGATACTTTAAAATTTAAGGAAAAAAT
>JAUQWR010000462.1 GCA_030835065.1 Candidatus Kapaibacterium sp. | reverse complement strand
CTGCTCTATATTAAGATTATCATCCATATATTACAATTCAATTTCCAATTTATTATCGAGGGCATTAAAAGTTTTGCGTCTTAGCTCGCCAATCATCGCAGCAGCAGCGTCTTTAATCAGCTCTTTTTGCTCTGGAGCTTTTCCGCTAATTACAATTGGCTCTCCACCATCGTTGCCTTCTCTCATGTCAATATTGAGAGGAATCTGAGCTAAAAGCGGAGCACCGGATTCAAGTGCAATTTGTTTTCCACCATCCTTTCCAAATATATAATACTTTTTATCTGGCATAGCAGGAGGTACGAAATAGCTCATATTTTCTACAATACCCAAAATATCAACATTAACTCTTCTAAACATAGCAATGCTTCTTCGAACGTCTGCTAAGGCAATCTCTTGTGGTGTTGTTACAACTACAGCACCACTTAAGGGGATTTTTTGAGTTAGAGTCAATTGAATATCACCGGTGCCGGGAGGAAGATCAAACACTAAAAAGTCTAACTCGCCCCACTCGATTTGCTCGAAAAGCAAAGAAAAATAGCTTGCCAACATAGGTCCACGAACGATAGCAGCTTCGTCGCGATTGAGCACAAAGCCCATCGAAGCTACTTTAATTCCATTTTTTTCGACAGGAACAGCGATAGTAGTTCCATCAGAAAAAGTTTTAGCTTCGAGTCTTGCACCACTAAGCCCAAACATTGTAGGCTGACTCGGACCATATACATCTGCATCAAGAATACCAACCTTGGCACCTTTTTCAGACAAAGCAGCAGCCATATTTGCTGCAATAGATGACTTGCCAACTCCACCTTTGCCAGAAGCAACTGCAATAATATGCTTTACCTTTGTCAATACTTGACGTTTTGAATTATCTATTGGATTTTCTTCAATATTTATATCAAGATTGTAGTCGAGGCTTAGCTTTACTAGCTCTGCTTTTATTATTCTTTCGATATCTTCTTTAATCCAAAGAATAGGGCCTGGGAGACTTAGTCTGATTGCCAGATTATCTCCATTAATATTTAATGATTTTACAGCATTTAGCTCGTCGAAACTTTTATTTAAGTCAGGATCTTTGATACTGCCAATTATTCTTTTTAAATCATTATCACTCATTATTTTTCCAAATTGCATAAAACAAAAATATAAAGACTATTATATTATATAATCTATTTTATATTGCTCAAAATATCGTCCACCCAGTCAGATTGTGGAAATTCTACAATTCTACCAGTTTCCTTCCCGTTTTTGATTACGACAACTGTTGGCACTTTCAGTATATTATATTCCTCAGCAACAGCATTTTGTTCTAATTTGTCTCTATCCACTCCATAGAGTTCCACTCTATTAGTATCAAAATTAATTTTCTTTAGAATATAAAAAACCTTTGGCAATTCTTGTTTAGAATCGCCACACCAGGAACCGGCAAAAATCTTTAGATGAACTTGCTCTGCATCTAATATCGTTTTAAACAATGCAAATTTAGTAGTATCAATATGAAACTTGTTAGCATCAGTATCTTCCCAGCTTGTAATAGTTTTCCATTCTTCCCAGCTCATTTTTCCGGTAATTACTAATTTGCCTTTTTCATCAATGCTTGGTATTATTCTCGGTCCTGAGCAAGACACAAAAAACAATGACAATAAAACAGTAAAGATTGCAATTTTCATTTATTTCTCCTTCATTTTCAATTATTCTAATTTTAAAATAACATTATTACACGAATTTTTATTCATAATAATTCATTTTCTCAAATTAATATTTTCATGGATACTTTATTAAAAAAGAACGGAGGAGCAAAAGTTAGATATAACAAATCATTTTTTTAAGAATAATTAAACATTTAATTTATTTTTGAGGAATTTTTATATACAAACAGTTGATTTTTGCATCAAATACTTTTTTACAAGCGTTTACGTCAAATAGATTTGCAACTAATCAATAAACTGTTTAGGTGGGAAATTTCTTTATTTCGCCCTGATTTAATAATTTCATCGCCAATACTTAAGTAAATTCAGGATTAGCGAAAAAAATCTATTAAATGAATAAAAGCAAATATATAGATTGAAAAGCATTTATAAAGATAAGAATTTAATATTATATAAAATGGAGTAAGCAGATGAAACCGGTTCATAGCTTTGTCGTAACAGCCAACCTGCCAAAAAGAATAGCAAAAATCAAAGAATTGGCATATAATTATTGGTGGTGCTGGAATTCGGATGCCAGAGAGATTTTTATTCGAATTAATAGACAACTTTGGGAAGAAGTAAACCACAATCCTGTGCTTCTCATTAATAAAGTATCGCATGAAACTCTTCAAAAACTTAGTGAACAAGCAGACTTTACAAGTTTTTTAGATTATATACACGATAAATTCACCCAATATATGCACTCTCAGACTTGGTTCAAAACAAAACATCCAGCCAATCAAGGTGCTATTGCTTATTTTAGTCCGGAATATGGAATTAACGAAAGCTTTCCCAATTATTCCGGTGGTTTAGGTGTTTTAGCCGGCGACCATATTAAATCTGCCTCAGATTTAGGTCTTCCTCTTGTTGGTATTGGATTGCTCTACCAACAGGGCTATTTTAGACAACATCTAACGCAAAATGGCTGGCAGAATGAATTATATAATTATAATGATTTCTTCTCAATGCCTCTTACTCTTATTAGAGACGACCACGACAATCCAATCGTAATTTCTGTAGATATGCCCTATGGCAAAGCTTTTGCTCAAATTTGGAAGCTTAATGTCGGACGTACTTTCATTTATTTTCTGGATACTAATATCGAAGAAAATACTAATGACGAATACCGCAATATTTCTGATCAGCTCTATGGGGGAGATCGCGAAACACGTATCCAGCAAGAAATAATGCTTGGTATTGGTGGTATGCGTGCTCTTGAAGCTATGGGGATTCATCCTGATGTAGTTCATATCAATGAAGGGCATGCTGCTTTTGCTCTTCTCGAACGCACTCGCATATTTATGAACAAATACAGACTTGATTTTCGTCAGGCAAAGTCTCTTACCAAAGCTTCATCGGTTTTCACTACACACACACCTGTCCCTGCTGGCAACGAAGCCTTTAATCTCGACAGAATGGAAATTTATTTTGCCGATTACTATAAATTATTGGGCTTAAATAAAGAAGAATTTTTAGGCTTTGGACAAATTGGTGATTTTAATCCTAACGAATCCTTCTCTATGACCGTTTTAGGCCTTAAAATGACTTCATTCCATAATGGTGTATCAAAACTCCACGGTATTGTTTCTCGAAAAATGTGGCATAAACTATGGAATTGTTTCCCAGAAGATGAAGTGCCTATTCATGGGCTTACTAATGGAGTGCATACTACTACCTGGGTTGCTCGCGAATTTGCTGAGCTATACGATAGATATTTATCTCCAAGCTGGCGTAATGATACAGACAATCAAGACATTTGGAATCATATACATTCTATTCCATCTGAAGAAATTTGGAGGGAAAAACAAAGAAGAAGAATTCGTTTGGTTCTTTTTGCAAGAAATTATTTGCAAACTAAACAAAAGAATATGCTTCCACCCGATCAATTAGGAAAAGTCGGCGAATATCTGAACCCCGACGCATTGACTATTGGATTCGCTCGTAGATTTGCAACATATAAAAGAGCTCTTCTTCTATTCAAAAATATGGATAGACTTAAAAAAATTCTAACTAATCCAGATTTTCCTGTTCAAATTGTAATTGCAGGCAAAGCACATCCTCATGACACAGCTGGCAAAGAAGTTATTCAAGGAATTATTCAAAGAGTTAGACAATACGGATTGGAACGCCATATAGTGTTTTTAGAAGACTACGATATGGTTATTGCACGAATGATGGTCAAAGGTTGTGATATATGGCTTAATAATCCAATTAGACCCCAGGAAGCAAGCGGCACAAGCGGTATGAAAGCTGCTATCAACGGTACTCTCAACCTCTCGGTTCTTGATGGTTGGTGGGACGAAGGTTTTAATGGTACTAATGGTTTCGCAATTGGATTTGGTGAAGAGCACGACAATACTCCTGAAATGGAAATCGTCGAATCTGAAATGATATATGATATTATGGAAACTGTTATTGTGCCTATGTTTTATAAACGACCACAAAACAGAGTACCTGAAGAATGGGTTGCTTACATGAAAAACTCAATTGCTACTAACGCCGGATTGTTTTCTACACAACGAATGGTGAAAGAATATACTGAAAAATTCTATATTCCTGCCTATGCAAAATTCAATGAATTATCTGCTAATATGGCCGAAAATGCACGTTCGCTCCAATCATGGAAAGAAAAAATTAGAAATGAATGGAAAAATGTAGAAGTTATGCAAGTCGATTGTGATAAAAGTATTGAATATTACGTAGGCAAACGCATTCAAGTTAAGACGACTGTTGCTTTGGGACACTTAAATCCTGAAGATGTTTTAGTTCAAGTTTATTATGGTTCGGTCGATCATCATGGCGAGCTAAAAGACGCTATTTACGAGCCTCTTCATCATGTCAAGTCTGATGGTATTTATCATCATTACGAAGGCTCATATCTATGCCCTGATACAGGAACACAAGGCTTTACAGTTAGAGTTTTGCCAAAACATTCATTGTTAGTTGATCCTGCTGAGTTATATTTGTGCAAATGGGCATAACAAATTTGATAAAAGGAATTAATTTATTTTGAAAACGGCTCTTTATCCTGGCACTTTCGATCCAATTACTAACGGTCATATTGACGTTATTGAGCGTGCCTCACAAATGTTTGACAAAATAGTTGTGGTTATTGCTATTAATTCAAAAAAAACCAGTGTTTTTTCTGAACAAGAAAGAGCTGATATGGCTGTAGAATCGCTCCGCCATCTTAGCAATGTAGAAGTCCAGATTCATTCAGGACTCACTGTAGAACTTGCTCGAAAAGAACAAGCTTGTGCAATAATTCGCGGTATTCGTGCGGTTTCTGATTTTGAATATGAATTCCAAATAGCTCTTATGAACCGCAAGCTTGAATCGGAAGTTCACACTGTGTTTTTACTTCCTCACGAAAAATATACTTATCTCAATTCGAGTATTGTTAGGGAATTAGCTAGATATAAACAATCAGTCGATGAGTTTGTTCCACCAAATGTAGCTAAAAAAATTCGTGAAAAATTCGATTATTAGTAAACAAAGAATTGCCGGTTTGATGACCGGCACTTCTCTTGATGGTATAGATGTAGCAATTTGTGATTTCATTTTATATGATAATTCTAAAATTGATTATTCACTTGTTGCATTTGATTCTTTTGAATTGAGCAAATCTGTTAAATCTGCAATTCAAAAAGTAATTGAAGGCGAAGCCAATTTAAAAGAAATTTCTGCTTTAAATCACATATTTCCCAAATTATACTTAGAAGCTATTAATAATTTATGCTTTAATTATTCTGTAGATTATGATAGTATTGATTCAATTGCAATGCATGGGCAGACAATCTATCACCAACCAAAATCAGAACAAATTTTTGGTTTTGATATTGCTTCCACTTGGCAATTGGGTTCTGGCACTGCCTTAGCAGCTTTAGCCAATAAAAAAGTAATATATGACTTTAGATCTCAGGATATTGCTTTAGGTGGAGAAGCAGCACCTCTTGTTCCAATTTTCGATTATTATTTCTTAAAATCTAAAGAAGATACAATTGCTCTTAATATTGGTGGAATTTCTAATTTGACTTATATTAATGATAAAGATCATTTAATTGCATTTGATACCGGACCTGGCAATCTCCTTATCGATTATATATCAAAAACTCATTTTGATGTCGATTACGATCAATCTGGTAAATTTGCTTTTGAAGGTACAATAAACGAAGGTTTGTTAAAAAGTTTTATGAACGAGCCATTTATTATTGCCAGACCACCAAAGTCAAGTGGTCGAGAATTATTTAATCATAAATTTATCGAATATCATCTAAATATAAACAATCTAAAAAATATTGATAAATTTGATTTAATTGCTAGTGCTGCAGAGTTTACTTCTATGTCAATAGCATACAACATTAAAAAGTATGCTAAAGAAAATTCAAAAATAATAGTATCAGGTGGCGGGAGCAAAAATAATTTCATAATGTCGAGATTAAAATATCATCTTCCCAATGCAAAAATTATAGACTCATCAGAGATAGGAATAAACTCGGATGCTAAGGAAGCAATTGCTTTTGCTTTCTTAGGATTTCTCACTCTTAATAATATTCCTGCAAATCTTCCTGAAGTAACTGGTGCCTCTCGAAAAAGCATACTCGGTTCTATAGCTAATTCATAATAAAAAAAACGGCATCTCAAC